>JACRBO010000134.1 GCA_016219235.1 Chloroflexota bacterium | reverse complement strand
AGCCTGCGTTAGCTTGGGTAGCCAACCATCCGATCGTCTGATGGCGCGGGGCTGAGCGATTCCCTGGCATGAAGGGACAGGCTCTTCCACACTTTTTTATTCCGCTCGATCCGAGTTCGCCGGCCGTATCACCTTTGATGAAGCAGGGTTGCCGCTGCAGGGAGTTTCATGCTGGGAGCAGCTTTGACCCTGAATTTGCGCGGCCAGGCTGAGATTTGACACAGACATCCGGCCACGTTTCAAGTTTCATCCAAAGTGCGGACGATTCTTATTTACCTGGATGAGTCCCATTATTTAGCATAAGACCCTACAGTGTTTCTTCCATTATCCAGCCTGACTCGACCGTTTAATGAAAAGCAGGCATCACCGTTCAGAAGTTGCGCGCCGACATTCCGTACAACAAATCTGGCATGTCTCGTTCCAAGTGCTGCGGTTGTCCTGTCGCAAAGATAAGGGCTGCGTCGACTACGGATTTCGCCAGCGGTATAACATCGCGGGGGAACCTTATCTTTGAGTCCGAATATCTGTGAAATACGATATATAACGTAATTTTATATAGGTCGTGCGGGGGGCTTGACAAGGGGGAATGATGTCGTAGAATGGTCGGTATACGACATCATTACCAGGAGCCAATCCGGTGCCTACCACCCTCACGATCACCACTGATCCGCGCTCGATTCTCATCCCCACGAACGCCGACAAAGACACCCGCTCGCGCGTGGGGGCCTACTGCACCTGGCTGACCGACACCCAACGTCCCTGGCACACGGCCGATCTCGCCGCCTATCGTGACCACCTGCTGGATGAGCACAAGCGCGCGACCACCGTCTCGGCGCATTTGTCCAGCATCCGGGCCGCTTACGGGCGCGTGCTGCGCGACAACGATGTGCGCAGCGATCTGTTCACCGTTGCCGGTGAAGAGTTGCAGCGGCTGGGCCAGGCCGACACGCCGGCCAACCGCGCCGCGATCGTCGTTGAACGCTATACGCGCCTGGAGAATGGGCTCGATCCGAAGGCCGCGCCGGTGAAGTTGAGCCAGTCGCAGGACCAGGCCGACGGCGCGCAGGTGCGCTTGACCCGTGGTCAGGCCGAAGCCTTGTTAGCCGCGCCGGGGGTGATACCATTGGACGCGCTGCGTGATACGTGCGTCATCGCCCTAATGCTCTGCACGGGCATCCGCGAGGCTGAACTGTGCGCACTGGAAGTCGTCGATTTGCGTCAACGGTTGGGCGGTGAGTTGGCCCTGCACGTTCGCCAGGGCAAGGGCCGCAAAGAACGCTTGATCCCGTATGGCGAATTGAGCTGGGTACTGGCAGTGATCGATCAGTGGTTGACGGCCGCCCACATCAGCGAAGGGCACGTATTCCAGGGTTTCTGGAAAGGTCATCAGTCGATCCGTGGCCCGCTCACGGCGCGTACCGTCGAGCGCATCGTCCGCAAGTATCCGGTGATGATCGACGATCAGCTGACCCCCGTCGCGCCACACGATCTGCGCCGTACGTATGCGGCGCGCTTGTATGAGGCAGGCGTGGATCTGGTGGCGATCAAACAAAACCTTGGCCACGCGGACACCAAGACGACGCTACTGTATATTGGTGAGTTGGGCGCGGACAAGCGCCGAGCGAAGGGCGTTTACAGTTTCGATTTGTCGGTGTTGAAGTGGGTGAGTTGAGATGATCCGGCCACTCGCCTCAACATCTGCGATATCTTGAAGGCCGGCCCAACAGTGGGGCCGATTGATTGTTTCGAGCCGCTCCCGAACTCGAATCGCCGTCGGAACCAGTCACTCGCACGCGTGCGGGTTCGAGTTAAGCGCTCATTGTGTGCGTCAAACGCTGTCGCAGCATCAAAGATGTCTTACGCAACACCCGCGAAGGTGCATCTGACCTGTTCATGATCAATGCGTGTGGCCTTCACAATTTGCGCGTCGATCATCGCGCACAACCGTTGCGCCAGTGAAATCCTTATTTCGGAAAACGCCTAATCTATTAATCGAATGCCTTCAGTTGCGAAACGATATCGATCGATCCCCAAGGGGGCCGTCCGCCACAAGCACCCACAATTTCTGCATCGGATTGATGCCTTATCAACCAACAGGTGTATAATATTTTCAGCGGCCTGGCTGACTTCAAGATCGAGAATCATCAGCCTATCATCTTGACTGGCCGGTAGGCTATTGCGCGGGGGCGTGTCATGAGAGGAGGTGTTCATGACGCCGATAGTTTTATTCCGCGCCGATCAGCCCGCTGTGTGGGCTTGCTCTCCCTTTGCCCTCTCGCTCAGGCTCAAATATCACTGCGGAGCCTGCCATGATTGATCACACGCAGTCCCCGGCCCACTCCACAATTGACGACGAGAGTGTATCAGCCTCCTTGCGCTGGCGCACCCGGGCGTTAACGATCGTGTTGCTGGTTATCACTGTGACGGGCTTGCCAGCCTATCTCCTCCCGATCGCGAACGCATTGCAGACCGGACTAATGACTCCTCTGCTCTGGATTTATCTGGGGGTCTACCTCACCATCATCGGGTTGACGGGCTGGCCTCGACTCGATTTTCGTGTCAGGGCGTGGGGCCTGATCCTGGTCGGCTACACCAATGCCGTCGCCAGCTTTGCGCGCCTTGGGATGGCGGGCAGCGGCCGTCTCTATCTGATCGCGATCCCGGTCATGGCGACGATCATCGTTGGCGCCCGCGCCGGTTATCTCACCGCTGCGCTCAGCCTCATGATCTATGCCGCATTCACACTCCTCGCGCATTTGGGCGTGCTGGCGACCTGGCTCACGCTGCAAACCAATCCGGTGAATCTCGCTTACTGGCTTGAAGCGGGCGCGGCGCTCGCCGTCTTCCTGATCACGATCGTTGTTTTGCTGGAACGATTCACCGGTCTTCAGTCGCGCACACTGGCCGCTAAACAGCAAGTCAGTGCGCAGTTGACCGAAGCGTATCAAACGCTGGAGCAGCGCGTGGCCGAACGCACTCAGGAACTCGCCACATTGAACGCCATCGCTGCAATGGTCAGCAGCTCGCTCGATTTGCAGGAAGTCATGCGCGCTGCGCTGGATCAGACCCTGCAAGTCGTGGACATGGATGGCGGCATCGCGTATCAACTCGACGAAGCGACACAGACCCTGGTTTTGATGGCCCAGCAGGGACTATCGGAGTCGTTCGCGCAGCGCATGAGCCGCCTGCCCTTGCAACTGGCGTTGGCAGGCCAACGTGTGGACGTGACGCAACCGATCGTTTTTCACGTAGTCCGCGATTATCCTGATGGCGACCTGAAAAACGCGATCTTGAGTGAAGGCCTGCAATTGGTCGTGGGCGTGCCGCTGGTCGCCAAAGGTCGGCTTGTCGGCGGACTGATCATCAGCACCCACACGCCGCGCTCGTTGACGCCGGACGAATCAGCACTGCTGTCGGCGGTGGGCCAGCAAGTGGGCATCGCCGTCGAGAATGCCCGCCTGTACGAGCAAGCCGAACAGGTGGCGGCGGTAGCCGAGCGCAGCCGTCTGGCGCGCGAACTGCACGATTCGGTGACGCAATCGCTCTACAGCATGACGTTGTATGCCGAGGCCGCAGCGCGGCTGCTAACGATGGGCAAGCCGATCGAGGGCGCCGCGCACCTGCGCGAGTTACGCGACACCGCGCAGGAAGCCCTGCGCGAAATGCGGCTGCTCATCTTCGAGCTGCGCCCGTTTGCCCTGGAGCAGAATGGTTTGATTGCGGCCTTGCAAACGCGGCTGGATGCGGTCGAGGTACGCGGCGGCGCGCAGGTGGAATTGCAGGTCGAAGGCCAGGAACATCTGCCGCGCATCGTGCAGGAGGAGCTGTATCACATCACGCAGGAAGCGCTGAACAATGTGCTCAAGCACTCGAAGGCGCAGCATGTGCGCGTCCATGTGCAGTTTCAAAATACTCTGACTTGCCTCGAAGTCTGCGACGATGGCCTCGGCTTTGATGCCGCACAGACCACAGCGACCGGCGGATTGGGTCTGCGCGGCATGCGCGAACGCGCCCAACGCATCGGGGCGACCCTTCAGATTGAGAGTGCGCCGAACCAGGGTACGCGGGTGTCTATTCAAGTGCCCATGTCGGCACATGGAAATGGAGCGACGAAATGATGACGATTCGAGTACTGCTGGCCGACGATCATGCCATTGTCCGCAAAGGCATCCGGGCTTTGCTGGCGACCGAGGACGACATCGAGGTGATCGGCGAGGCCGCCGACGGCGCTGAAGCGATCGAACTGGCGCGGACGCTCCAACCCGATGTAATCCTGATGGACCTGATGATGCCCAAAGTAGACGGCATCGAAGCGACCCGCCAGATCACCACCGGTCAATCGGGCGCGCGCATCCTGGTGCTAACCAGCTTCGCCGCCGACGATAAAGTCTTTCCGGCGATCAAAGCCGGTGCGCTGGGTTATCTGCTGAAGGATTCCGGCCCCGATGAATTGGTCCGGGCGATCCATCAGGTCTGTCGCGGCGAGCTGTCACTGGAACCGTCGATCGCGCGGAAAGTCTTGCAGGAACTCATGCACCCGCCGAAGACCACGCCAACGACGGAGCCATTGACCGAGCGCGAGTTGGCGGTGCTGCGGCTCATCGCGCAGGGCAAGAGTAACCGTGACATCGCGCAGCAGTTGGTGATTACGGAGATGACGGTGCGCACGCACGTCAGCAATGTTCTGGGCAAGTTGCATCTCGCCAGTCGCACGCAAGCCGCATTGTTTGCGTTGAAAGAAGGACTGGCTTCGCTCAACGATGTGCCGACCTTGAAGGAGAGTTAGCCGGGCGACACAACCGTCGATTGATCTGCATCGCGAAACTAGACACTTACTTCGCTCTTCGACCGCATCCTCGCAGACGACTGTCACACCTGACGCCCGCGTTGACGCGGGCTTGGAGCATGTGGTCTTCATTGCGTACTAACTTACCATTCGCGTAATCGTCTGACAAAAGCCGAATTTCCTGGTACGCTCAGGGAATGGCAACCGAATT
>JACRBO010000133.1 GCA_016219235.1 Chloroflexota bacterium | reverse complement strand
GTCGAGAGCGACGTGTGCCCATCGACGTTGGTGCGCTTGAGGAAGACGGGACTGAAGCCCGTGATCAGATCATTCTGGCTGTTGCCCGTGCCTTCCACGCCGCGGCATTGGCTGATGGCTTCACCCGCGGGCGTAATCACCGTCCAATCGTAAGATTGAATCGCGGGCGCGTGCATCTCCGGGATGTGGCAGGTTTCGCAATCGAGCACGGTCATGTGCCGATCGACATACGGCAGCCAATCGGCGTGCGCGGTCTGCGCGTCGTGGCACGAATCGCAGCGCCGCATCGTACCCTTGAGTTCGGGCGCGACGTTGAACTGGGCGCTTTGTCCGCGCGCGAAGTTGTGATCGGGCCGCTCGACGTATTCGCCGATTTCGAGCCGGCGTGGATCGTACTTGAGATGATCGAGATTCTGCGACGGGTCGCGCTGCGATTGCGCGGGATTGTTCAGCGAGAAGTGACAATCGGTGCATTTGAGCGCGCGTTCGGCGTGAATGTCCCACGCGTAGTTCAGATCGTCCTTGCCGGCGATGTTCATGCCCGACGCCGAAATCTTCTGCGCGGCGACGAGTTGGCCCGTGGTCGCGGTCTGTGGTTGATCGAGCGAGCAGCCGGTGTAGGTCAGCGGCGTCTGCTGATCGACGTGGACTTTGCCGTGACACGCGGCGCAGTTGGTGTTGGTGGGGTCTTGCAGCTGCACGTAGTCTTGCTTCAACAGGCCGTCCGCATCGAAGGCCGCCGCGTTGAATGTCCATCCTGAAGTGCTTTTGCTGACGACGCCCAGTTGATTGAGTGTAGCCGTGTTGGCCCACCCGAAGTTGCCGCTGCGAATCTCGGTCGTGCGCGCGGCGCTATCGGGCTTGTTGAGATGGCACAGGAAGCAACTCATCTCCAACACGCCGGACTTTTGCCAGTCCCACGCCACCGATTGACCCGTCTTCGGATCGAGCACGCTGGTTTCGGGATTGGTCGCATCGGGTGCAAGCGTGATCAGCAATTTACCATCGCGGCTGGTAGTGGCGGGGCCGCCGCCGGGCACGCGCTCGCCGAACTGCATCAGCCAATCGGGGGTGCCCAGGTCGAGCCGCTCATCGCCTGCTTGCGAGAGATAGCGATAGCTCAGCGCGTCCCACTGGCCGAAGTAACCGTTGCCGGCATCCCACGGCTGCGCGCCTTTGGCCTTTTGATAATCGGCCAGACCCAGATCGCTGTGAAAACTATGCGACGTGATGAAGTCGGTGTCGTGGCACGCGCCGCAGGTCTTCATGGTGGACACGGCTTTGTTGCTGGTCAGCACGTTGACGCCATCGACATCCAACAGCGCGAAGCGCGGATGTAAAGGCGAGATTTGTTTGGCGGGCTGCGCCTGTCCGCGCGCCCACGCCTGCTGAATGCCCAGGGCGAGTCCGGCGACGAGCACAACAGCCACGGCGACGATCAGAAATCTTCGAGAAATTAAGCGTTGCGAAAGAAGTGTCTTCATAGGTTGATCACTTGTATCCGTTTTAGTGTGGTGCGTGAAACGTAAAGCGTGATCCGTGATGCGTGGTGCGTGGTGCGTATCGTACATCCCGCATCCTGCATCCTGCATCAGACTACACGACTACCAGACTACCGCACTAACAAACTATCGAGCATCAAACCGCCCGCCCCATTCCAGCGGGTCGCCGGGATAGCCGAGCGCCTGCCAATCGAGCCGGCTGCCTTCGCCGTGACAATCGGCGCATTGCAGCGCGTTTTCGGCGGGCTGAACCAGGTGCGTCGTCGGCCAGTACATCCACGTCTCAGCGAAACCAAACTTGCCGCTGTATGGAAGGCCCAATTTATCCTGAGTCAACTTGAAGGCATTGTCCCAATCGAAGGTCGTCCAGTAGCCGTCCGGCCCGGAGGTGATGGGCGCGAGGAGCGTATTGAAACCAGCATCGTATGGCTGCTTAGCCTTGTGTACCTTGAACGGGAAAATCTTGGCGGTGGGATCTTTGATGTTGCCCGACGGCAAGTTGATCATCGTCGGTTTGGTCGGATCGATCTTGTCGCCGAGCAAATAGCGATAATCGTTGTTGCCGTTGAACCAGATGTACGTCGGTTCGACGTTGGTCTCGTACTGGAACGAGCCTTTGATCTTCAAATAGGTGAAGTGATCGTCGCCGATGTCCTGACCGGACGTGCTCCAGTCCCACGTGACCTTGGTCGGGTCTTTCGTCGCCATGAACGGGATGTGGCAGGTCTGGCAGGCCACGCTTTCAGTGTGGGTGTTCAGGCGCGCATCGGTGTGCGGCTGAGCGGCGTGGCAGTCAATGCAGGCCACTTGCTCTTTGGGATCGATCGTGACGTTATCGACGAGGAGGCGACCTTTAACGACGTGATCGTCCGTGCGATGGCAATCGGTGCACAGCAAGTTGGCCTTGCCCATATGCACATCGGTTTCCGGCGATGGATAATACAACGCTTCGGATAGATCGCCGTGCTTGACGTTGTTGCCACCGCCGCCGTTGAAGTGGCACTTGCCACAGTTGGTGCGGGTGGGCGCGGCGACGGTTTTGGCCGCCGCGACGAGATCGACCGTGTCTGCCGGGTTGCCGTAGGTGCCTTTGGCATAACC
>JACRBO010000132.1 GCA_016219235.1 Chloroflexota bacterium | reverse complement strand
TGCTTAATCGCCGGTTCGTGCGGCGCGTAACCGAAGATCAACATGAACGGCATGTTCTCCATCGTCACCGCGCTGAACACGATGCCCGATACGCTCTGCACGCCGGGCGTGGCCGCGATCTGCCGTCCGATCTTTTCGCTGATGGCGCTGTACGCGGTATCACTCGCCTCTTTTTGCCGCGCGACCAGATCGACATCCGTGTTGACCATCAAGTTGTTGAACTCGACGATAAAGCCTTCAGCCATGCCGCTCATCATCACGATCGAACTTAGCGCCAGGCTGATGCCGAGGATGGTCAAGCCGCTGCGACCGCGCCGTCGTGTCAGGGCGCGCAGCGTTTCCGATTTCAGGCGACTCCGCGCTTTGAGCGATTCTTTGCCGCCGCCGCCGTGATATTGCAGCGCCTCGATCGGGAGCAGCTGCGCCGCGCGCCACGCCGGATACAGCCCGCCGATCGCACCCAGCACGATCGCGGTGATCAAGCCCTGCGCGATCAGATCGAGCGTCACGTTACCCTGAATGAAGCCGAGGGCAGAGTTGGCGCTGACCAACGCCATCAGCCCGCTGCCCAGCGCGCAGCCGATCACACCGCCCAGCACGCCCAGCAGCACACTCTCGCCGAAGATCATGATCATCACCCGCCGGCGCTGCCAGCCCACCGCGCGCAGTGTGCCGATTTCGCGAGTGCGCTCGAAGGTGCTCATCATCACCGTGTTGGTCATGCCCACGCCGCCGATCAGCACGGCCAGCGCCGCAATCGCCACGGCAAATGCCTGGATATACTGCACCATCTGCGCCTGATCCGCCACGTCGCCCGATTGCGACACGCTCAACCGTGGGTACTGCTTTTCCAGTCGGGCGCGCAGTGTTTCGATCTCGCGCGGGTCGTCAACTTTGATCTGCACTGCGCCCACTTGCCGGTGTTTTTGCAGCAATTGTTGGGCGTCGCTCAAAGCTAGAATCGCCGCAGCATCTTCAAAGCCGTTGCCGCTGTTATAAATGCCCACGATCTTGAACGAGCCGCCCGTCAAACGCAGCACGTCGCCGACACCGAGCTTCAGCGCGTCAGCCGCTTGCTTGCCCAACATGATCTCGCGGCCGCCGCCAGCCGATCGGCGTGTGGCGCCCAGCGGGACGCCGTCCACCAATCGGAAGCGCTCAAACGCAAAGCTGGCCGGATCGTAGCCGAACACGAAAAAGTAAGGCGTATTTGGCGCGGCGACGTTGCCCACAATCAGGCCAGTCGCTTCGCGCACGCCGGGCAGGGCGGCCACATCGTCGATGACCTGGGCGTCCACGCCGCTCATCGTGATGTCGAACGCGCCTTCTTGCATCAGCGTGAGGTCCGCGCCACTGCCGCCGAACATCGACGCGTAGCCGGTGCGCAGGCCCTCGCCCATCGCGCCCAACGCGACGATCATCGCCACGCCCACGGCGATGCCTGACACCGTCAACAGGGTGCGCGTCTTGCGTCGAAAGAGATTCTTGAAGATGAAGTTCAGCATGGCCTGCTCGTTTCAGTGCAGCGTCATTTAGCGCATTGGTGCAATCGGCAATTGCGCCATCCGCTATGCTACCGTGATACCACTCAACCGGCCTGAAATCAGGCCATTCGTTGGACGTTGACCTGACATCGCCGGAATCTATTCAACCGCGCGGCTTTCGCGAACTCTCTGATCTTCGGGATCGCGTTTGGCCTTCACCCATCGCCCCGGCGTGAAGATAAGGTTCAATATGGCACTTCGCCTTTACGCCGCCGGTTCAAACAGTACGGCCCGGCTTAGTCCGACTCCGGGTTGGGCGATCGGTTTCAAGCCAGCCGCCTGCGCTGCCTCCACGGTCTGTTGAAAACCAGCCGCCGCCACATGGAGTTTGGGTTCAACCAGCAAATAACGCGCGGCCGGTTTGAGCAGATGCCGAATTTCCCGCAGAAACGCGGCTTGATTGCGAACTTCATGCACCATCCAGAACGTCAGGATGAAATCGGCCGGTTCACCAAGCGCCAGCGTGTCCGGCTGGCAGCGATGCGGCTGAATGCGCGATTGCAGGCCCGCGCGTTCGGCCCGTCGTTGCAGCCGATCGAGCATCTGCGCTTGCAGATCGACGGCGATGACGCGGCCGGTATTTCCGACCAACCGCGCCATGGGCAGCGTAAAGTAGCCCATCCCGCAACCGACATCGATCACGGTTTGACCCGGCGCGATCCAGTCTCGCAACATCTTGTCGGGATTGTGGATCAATCGGCGCAGTGGATTGTCGAAGGTGAAGCACAGCCACCACGGGCAAACATGATCGTCCATCAGCAAAATTTGGCGCACTCTGTTTGACATGCTGACCTCCATTACTGGGAATAACTCTCGAAAATGCTTTGATCTTCCGGGCTAAGTTTGGCCAGCAATTTTGGTCCAAGCTGCATATACACACGCTGGGCAAACAACTCCATCCACACAAATTGCCGCGCGATCAACACGAGTTGGCGATTGCGCGTGACCGTTGCGGCCATGTCGCCCAGCGTGCTGGCGATCAGCGCTTCGGCGCCGTCGGCCACCACGACGATGGTGTCGGTCAATTCCTGCGCTTCGCTTTCGCGTTGAGGATGGCGCACGGCCTGACCTACTTCCAGTTCGCCCTGACCCGTCAACAGTGTGCCCAGTCGTAAACCACGT
>JACRBO010000131.1 GCA_016219235.1 Chloroflexota bacterium | reverse complement strand
TCGATCACGGGCACGGCTTTGAGCCGCCGCCGCTGACGGGTTCGCAGGCGACCGAGCGGCACGAGCACATCGGTCTGCGCGGTATGCGTGAACGCGCCGAGTTGATCAATGGCACCGTGTCGATCGAAAGTCGCGTCGGCTCCGGCACGCGCGTGCGAGTGGAGATTCCGTTCGATGGTTGAGAAAGTGGTTCGCCTTGTGTTGGCCGACGATCATGCACTGGTTCTGCAGGGCTTAAGCGCGCTGCTGGCCGCCGAGCCTGATCTGCACGTAGTCGCCACGGCGACCGACGGCGAGCGGCTGCTCGACGCGATTCAGCGCTTCAAGCCGGATGTCGTCGTGATGGATATGCAGATGCCGTACATGGACGGCCCGACGTGCCTGCAAAAAATCCGATCGGATAACCTGCCCGTGCGGGTGCTGATCCTCAGCGCGTTTGGCGATGCACACACGCTGCGCACGGCCATCGAGAGCGGGGCGGATGGTTTTGCACTGAAGACCGATCCGCCGCAAGCCACGCTCACCGCGATTCGACAGGTGGCGGCGGGGCAGCTGGTTTTTCCGCAGGCCGCGCGCCGCTGGCTGACGCAGCCCGCGCCTGAACCGAACGCGCTGACCGATCGCGAGCAGGATGTGCTGAAGTTGTTGGCCGAAGGTCAGAGCAACACACAAATCGCCTACGAATTAAGCCTCAGCGAAAACACCGTCAAGTTTCACCTCCGCAACATCTATGCCAAACTCGGCGTGACCAATCGCACCGAGGCCGCGGCCAAATTCCATCGCAAGGTCTAAAATGTTCGGACACAGATTCACACAGATGACACAGATTACACGGCTTGTGTAGATTGGATCTGTGCAATCTGTGTAAATCCGTGTCCCGATTCTTCCCACCCGATCGGGCGGGTGTTGCCCGTTCAAGCGTGATGGCGCAAGCCATCCGTTCAATCGTTCCAATCGGCACAAAGGCGGTGTATGCTCCTGTGCAGACAACTTCACTGCAAGGAGCCGCATCGATGGCAACTGCGCCCAATGGACAAAAGAAGAAAGATCGCTGGTCGGCCGGCGTGACGCCGTATGCCGAAATGGGCTACTACGACGCCGATTACGAGCCTAAAGACACCGATATTCTCTGCGCGTTTCGACTGATTCCGCAGGAGGGCGTGGAACCGATCGAGGCGGCAGCGGCCATCGCGGGTGAGTCGTCGACGGCGACATGGACGGTGGTCTGGACCGATCGGTTGACCGCGCACGAGCATTATCAGGCCAAGTGCTATCGCGTCGAGGCGGTGCCGGGCACGAATCAATACATCGCCTACATCGCCTACGATCTCGATCTGTTTGAAGAAGGCTCGATTGCGAATCTCACCTCGTCCATCATCGGCAATGTGTTTGGCTTCAAAGCATTGAAGGCGCTGCGCCTCGAAGATATGCGCATTCCGCCGCATTACGCCAAGACCTTTCAAGGTCCGCCGCACGGCATCGTGATGGAGCGCGAGTATTTGAACAAGTACGGGCGGCCGCTGCTGGGCGCGACCACCAAGCCCAAGCTGGGCCTGTCGGCGCGCAATTACGGTCGGGTGGTGTACGAAGCGCTACGCGGCGGCCTGGACTTCACCAAAGACGACGAGAACATCAACAGCCAGTCGTTCATGCGCTGGCGCGATCGATTCCTGTTCTGCATGGAAGCCGTCAATCGCGCGCAGGCTGAGACCGGCGAAATTAAAGGTCACTATCTTAACGTCACGGCGGGCACGATGGAAGACATGTACGAGCGCGCCGAATTTGCGAAGGAACTGGGCAGCGTCATCGTGATGATCGATCTGACCATTGGCTACACGGCCATCCAATCGATGAGCAAGTGGGCGCGCAAGCACGGCGTGATTCTGCACCTGCACCGCGCGGGGCACGGCACGTACACGCGGCAGAAGACGCACGGTGTGAGCTTCCGCGTCATCTGCAAGTGGATGCGGCTGGCGGGCGTCGATCACATTCACGCGGGCACGGTCGTCGGCAAACTCGAAGGCGATCCCAACAACATTCGCGGTTACTATGCCACGCTGCGCGAGAATAAGATTGCGGCGAATCCGCTGCAAGGGCTGTACTTCGATCAGGACTGGGCGTCGATGCCGGCGACCATGCCGGTGGCGTCGGGCGGCATTCACGCGGGACAGATGCATCAACTGCTGCATTATCTGGGCGAGGATGTCGTGATGCAATTCGGCGGCGGCACGATCGGACATCCGACCGGCATCGCGGACGGCGCGACGGCCAATCGCGTGGCGACCGAAGTGATGATTCAGGCGCGCAACGAAGGCCGCGATTATCTGAATGACGGGCCGGAGATTCTGGCGCGGGCTGCGCGCTGGTCGCCGTCGCTGCGCACCGCGCTGGAGACGTGGAAGGACATCACGTTCAACTTCGAATCGACGGACACGCCGGATGTGATGGTGACGCCGAGCTAATGCACAATGCATAATTCATAATTCATAATGCGTAGCGCGTACTGTGTGGTGCGTGACCTTGTCTACTTGTCTACTTGTCTACTTGTTTCCTTACCTACTTGTTTCCTTTCCCAGGAGCCAACCATGCGAATTACTCAAGGCACTTTCTCTTACCTGCCGGACTTTACTGATGAGCAGATT
>JACRBO010000149.1 GCA_016219235.1 Chloroflexota bacterium | reverse complement strand
CGATGTTGACGCCCTGTTTGCCGGCGTCGGGATGCTGCATGTATATTTTAGTGTCCAGCGTGAAATGCTCCTGTGAAGCTGGTTTGATAAGTCACTTCTTCGCGGGTAATGCAGCGGCAAATTCAACTGCCCGTCGAATCCATCCAGCAAGGTCGGCCTGAGTCTTCAGCCCGGCGGGCTGGACCAAAATCCAACCTTTCATTGGCCGCCCCGTCAGATCGAAAATGCGCGTGTGCGGTTCGCTCAAGGCTTCGTGTGTTTGCTCAGCGGCGAGCCGGACGATCAGGTCGTGGCCGTTGACGCCGCAGCACATGTTACCGTTGAGCAGAAAAGCCAGGCCGCCAAACATTTTCTTTTCAATCAGGCCGTGCCGTTGACCCAGTTGAAGCCGAATGCGATCGGCGAGTTTCTCATCAAAGGCCATATGGATTCTCCCGTGGTCAGCTGCGTTATTGGGCGCGCGGCGGGCCTTGCCGGATGCGGCGGAGGATACCGTCGGGATTCGTGGGTTGATCGGGCGCGGGCCACAGCGCTTCGATCCACCATGTCGCGCCTGCTTCGATCCACGGCTGCACGATTGAACTGGCCGCGCCCCGATCGTCCCCCGGCGTGCGCCCTTCGACGACGATGTCGTAAGGTGCGGTGTCCGTTCGATTGGCCGCCACGTAATCGCGCATCGCACGCACATCGGCCGGCGTTCCCTCGCGGATTTTGCCGTCGTCGCCAAGGACGTTGGGCAGCAGGCCATCGTAACGCAGCGCACGTGTCATCGATTGTTCACGCCGCCACGCGCCAACGACCCAGATGGGAATGCGCGGCTGTTGCACGGGCGGTGGCGGCGGAAAGAAATTGCATTCCTTGATGTGATAGTGTTTGCCGTCGTAGTTGAAAGGCTGACCACGCCACAGTCCCGTGAGAATGTCCAGCCCTTCATCCAGCAACTCGGCGCGGGTCTGGCGATCGGTGACTTCGCCGAAATCGGCAAAACCCGTATCGACCGCGCCCAATCCGACCGATAGAATTACGCGGCCATCGGACAGCTGATCGAGTGTGGCCGTTTCACTGGCGAGTTTCCACGGACGCATGCGCGAGAGCGGCGTGAGCATCGTGCCCAATCGAATGCGCTGCGTGCGCATGGCGGCGGCGGTGAGGCACACCCACGCATCAATGCCCCACACGGGTTCCCACACGAAAAAGCCGTCCCAACCCGCTTGCTCGGCTTCAAACGCGAAATCGACGGCGGTGCGCGCGTTGCCATAGGGCAGAACAAAACCGTATCGCATATGCCCTCACTCAAAGGTGTAACAAAACTTCATCGGGTAACTTTCAGCGTGACCGGACAAAACGATTTCGCCTTCGCCGCGCAGCGTGGCTAATTCGCCCGTGCCCGACTGTGGCACGACAAAGAACGTGCCGGCAACATCGGTCTTATTGAAGGTGCCCGTGTGTTGGATCACAAAACTGCCCGCGCGGCCCGCCACACGCCCGATGATGCGTTCCAGCCCGACGAAACTGCCGGATTCATCGGGCCGGTAGACCATCAAATAGTCGAGCGTGCTTTCGCCTTCGATGTCGCCTTGATAGGTGTACGCCACACTCGATCGGGTCATCTTGAGTTCGCCGGGCAGTTCGTTGTAAGGTTTCTCATCCCACGCTTTGAGGGCGAATGAGACATTCGGTTGTGAAGTCATGCGGTTGCTCCTTTAATGCTTTTCGGGTCTCCCGACTTGAGCGGGATTATCGTTGACCGCTCCTGGCACTGCCTTCGGCGTACCAAATCCGCCGTTCAGGGCCGCTGCGCGAAGCGTGGCAATCCAGCGGGAGCATTTCCCGTCAAAGCCGGAAGAGCCTGCTGTTCTCAATCAGTCTATTTTCCCGCGGCCGGCGGAATGTTCTGATTGAGCCTGAAGAGATTAGTCGGATCATAGCGGCGCTTGATCGCTGCCAGTCGATCCCACGTTGCCTTCGGATACGCCTCGCGGATGCGCGCCTCGCCTTCATCGCCGAGGAAATTGACGTAGGCCGCGGCTTCGCCCTGACGCAGCGCCGCAGCGAACTTTGTAACCCAGATCTCGTGTATGGCCCTGTCATCGGGTTGCTGATAAAGACCTGCGAGATTCACCATGATCCGCCGTGTGCGATGGGCGAACGCGGTAGCCTCGACGGGCACGCGGGCCATCGCCCCGCCGAGCACGCGGAGCTGCGCCACAGCCATCGAGGCGGTTGAAGCCCGCAGATGATCGAGGATGGTCGCGGCCACAGATCGATCGATGTGATCGATGAACAACGTGCGTGATGCCGCAGTCGGATGGTAGTTCTCGTCATCGGGCGGATAGACTTCCGCGTAGCGCATCGGCTTGACCATGTCCGCGAGCGGCGTGGCGATTGCCCTGAACGGCGCGACTGCGCGTTGACCGGCCTCGACCTCGCCGGCATAGGCCATGATTGCCAGGATGACGAGTTGGCCGTGGACCTCTGCGGGCAAGAACGGCATCGGCGGCGCGGGCATGACGTTGGCGATGGTCGA
Source organism: Chloroflexota bacterium (assembly GCA_016219235.1). Next base: position 2,170 of record JACRBO010000149.1, on the reverse strand, counting down.
GAGTTCTTCGGGTGCGGCTTCTGCTGTGGCGATGAAAGCCGCGATGCTGTCGGGCGTCGCCGGCAATATCAGCATCCCGCCTACAGCCGTGTCAACTTTATGCAGCCGGAACTGGAACCGGGTTGCAACGCCGAAATTGCCACCTCCGCCACGGATCGCCCAGAAGAGATCCGGGTGTGACTCGGCGTCAACGTGGAGCAGTTGACCATCTGCCGTCACGATCTCGGCGGCCAGCAGTGAATCGATCGTGAGACCGTATTTGCGGACGAGATAGCCAACACCGCCACCCAGCGTGATGCCGCCGACCCCGACCGAGCCGGTATCGCCAAACCCGATCGCGAGGCCATGCTCTCCCAGCGCGGTCGTGACTGCGCCCGCCGTCAGGCCCGACTCGACCCACGCCGTGCGTTGTTGCGGATCGATCTGCATCGCGCGCATGTCCGAAAGATCGAGCACGATGCCGCCATCCGAAACACTGTGGCCGGCGCCGCTGTGACCGCCGCTGCGCACGGCCAGTTCCAGCCCGGTCTCGCGCGCCAGCGAGATCACCTGCGACACGTCGGTCGCGTTCGCGACGCGGATGATGACGGCGGGTCGCCGGTCAATTCCGCCGGCAAACACGGTGCGCGCCCTGTCGTACTCGGCATCCTCAGGCGCGATCACTCGACCTTTGACGCTGGCGCGAATCTCCGGGATCGAGAGGGCCTCTCGGACAGCAACGTTTTTGTTTTCAAGTGACATGTCAATATCTCCCTTATTGGCGTGTGTATTTGTACAGGCGATGGCGCTACTGCGTCGCCATCATTCTGCCAACCACTCCTGAATGATACAGGGTGAGGAATGAATGCGAATGATATCGAGCCGACCGGTTCCGATGTTCTTGAACTTATGAGGCGTCTCGGCGCTCACCACCACGATGTCACCGGGACCGGCTTCGATATCCACACCGTCTGCGGTGATCTTCACCTCACGGATCCGATCGTACAGTAAGCATAGCGCGCCGCTCTCTGTAATCGCGCTGTGGCGCAAACTCCAGGATGAGGCAGGCAGGCCATGCTCGAACAGGCGGGCGCCGCCACCGGCCACCTCGGGGCACAAAGTGATGCTCAGACGATCCAGGGCATCCGCCCGCAGCAGGCTCTTGATGATATCCCCTGTTCTATTTGATGATTGCCGGTTGCTTCGGCCTTCTGCTGTTGCTTCAACTCGCTGGCTTTAAGCGCGAACGTTGCCGAGAAATGCCAGCAGCGCCGTGTTGAATTGTTCCGGCCGCTGCAACGGGGCGAAGTGACTCACGCCGGGCAGATGGATGAATTCCGCATTGGGAATGCTCTGCGCCAGATATTCGGCGTGTTCGCGCTTGATGAATTCATCGTGCTCGCTGTGGACGATGGCGACGCGTACGCTGATCCGGGCCAGATCATCCGCCGAGTAGTTGGGCTGCGTTCGCTGCATCAGACCGACCGCCTCGAAAAACTCGTCGAACCGATCGGGTGTGGCCGATAGCCGCGCGTAGTCGTGCTTATGCCGGTTGAGGCAGCGTCCGATCATCGGTGTGAACACAAATTCTTTGGCGCCGCTCGGGTCCATATTGCACGCGAAGAAGAATACGCCCGCCACTCGCGCAGGCGATTTCGCCGCGAGAATCAGGGCCGTGCACGCGCCATCGCTCCAGCCCGCCAGACTTGCGCGCTCAAGTTGCAGCGTATCCATCACTGCACATACGTCGGTGGCCATCAATTCATAACTGTACGGTCGAGCGTCGCGCGTGCTGCGACCGTGACCGCGGCTGTCGATCACGATAGCCCGATAGCCGCTGTTGACCAGCGCCGGAACCTGATAGCCCCAGTTGCCACTGTGACCCAGGCCGCCGTGAAGCAAGATCACGGGCAAGCCGGACCCGTAGGTTGCGTACCAGATCCGAGCGCCGCCGTGTTCGATGTAGCCCTGATCATTGGCGATTGGCAGTGGTGCTGCGCCGTCTGCTTCAAACTTGATGAGCTTGTCGTCGTAAGCGTTTAGCATGATCACCCTGAGTAGCTAACACTTTCACTTTCGCCAAGCCGGAGCGAGGCGGAAGGGGCTGAGCCGTAAGGTTAGGAACGGCAGCCGTGAAGTTTGACACGTGAGCCAGCGGCGCAACTTGCGCCAGCCGATTTGGAAAACACTG
>JACRBO010000146.1 GCA_016219235.1 Chloroflexota bacterium | reverse complement strand
TGACGGTCTTTTTCACGAGCCGCAGCCCCAGCACTTGCGTGTAAAAATCGACCGTGCGCTGCGCGTTGGAACTGACCAACGTAATGTGATGCAAGCCGAGAATGGTCATCGTCACTCTCCCTTGATGGTTGCTATCGTGGCGCGTGATGCGTGTTGCGTGATGGATAGTAACGCACTGCACAGTCTGCATCCTCGCATCTTGCATCGCGCATCCTGCATCACGTTAAGTGTATCACGTCCTGACGACCAAACAGGACGAGCGCCGAAGGATTGTTTCCTCTGGCGCTCGTCCTGTTGAATTGTTTCTAGCCGATCTTGCTTCTACCAGTAAGTCCTCTGGGCTGTCGTCTTGATTCGGCTGGCGTCGGCGGTTCAAAGCCTCGCCTTACGCGGTGACGGCTTCAGCCGGTACGGCGTCCGGTTGCCTCACCACTTCCAACTCGATTGAGACGTGGATGTCGTCACCAACGAGCCAGCCACCGGTCTCTAAGGCCACATTCCAATTGAGATTCCATTCCTTGCGCTTGATGGTCGTCCTGGCGCTGAAGCCGGCGCTGGTCGTCCCCCACGGACTTTTGGCCGAACCGTTGTACTCCACTTCGAGCACGACTTCCCTGGTCACGTCGCGGATGGTCAGGTCGCCGGTGAGGTAGGCGTGACTGGCATCCTTCACTTCGACGTGCTTGCTCTTGAAGGTCAGGTACGGATACTGATCGGCGGCGAAGAAGTCCGGCGACTTCAGGTGGCCGTCGCGCTTCTCGTCTTTGGTGTTGACGCTGGCCGCTTCAATCTGAACGTCGACTTTGGTCGCCGTCGGATTGGCTTCGTCAAACTCGACCGTGCCGGTCAACTTCTGGAACTGGCCGCGCACGTTGCTAATCATCATGTGGCGAACGCTGAAATTAACTTCGGTGTGTGCTGAATCGATAACCCATGCCATGATTGTTTTCTCCTGTTTGCAGCCCGGAGGCCGTGTGTATTTATCTTGCCCATATCATACCGTCGGGCCGTAACAGGAGCGTAAACGCGAACGTAAACATTCGGCTGCGTAAACGCAGCGAACGCAAACAGAAGAATCAATCAGTTCTGAAGCCGATCTCACTGTGGGTCCCATCGCAAAACGGCTTGTTGCCCGATTGGCCGCAGCGGCACAATTTCGCCCGGTTGCCGCGATAGACCGTCTGCCCGTCCTTGCTGCGGATTTCGACCGGGCCGCGCAGCTGCAGAGGACCATCGGTTACCGCTGTGATCGTCAATTGATGCGTCGGGGCTTGTGCGGCATCCGTCGTCAATCGATTTTCGCCCAGCGTCGCACCGGGTCTGAACTCGATGGTGACGTGGCTGTTATCGCAAAACGGCTTGTTCTTCGATGCGCCGCAACGGCATAACGTCAACCGCGTGTCCCGCACGATCTCTTCACCGTCGTCGGTCACGATGACGACCTCGCCGCGCACGTACAACGGGCCGCTGGGGCGGGGCGTGATCGTGTTGACGGCCTCCGGCGCTTCGGACGCGCCGCCGTCAAGACGCTGAAAGTGCAGCGCGCCGCTGGGACAGTGGCCGATCGTTTCGGCGATCTCGTCTGCAGAGGCGGCGTCGGGCAAGACCCACGGCGCGCGGCCCGTGTCAAACACTACGCCCAATCGGCGCAGACATTCGGCCACATGAATGCACCGTGATTTGCTCCACGTCACACTGATGGCTTCGCCTTGATACTGATGAGGTTTTTCGGCCATGCGGGTCCTTATACACAAGCAAGTTTGTCCGGTAATTTTACCCACTCAATCGGGCTATTGCCACATTGCATACTTTTTTGCTACAATGGCGTATCCTTCAACATGGACTAAACCCGATGCGCTACGACTTCGACACGCTGCCTCAACGCCGGGGCACCGAAAACGCCAAATGGAATGCCTACGACGCCGATGTGCTGCCGCTGTGGGTGGCCGATATGGACTTCCGTTCACCACAGCCCGTCATCGAGGCCTTGCGGCGACAGGTAGACTCCGGCTTGTTTGGCTACCCCAACCTATCGCACGACGATACGCTGGATTTTCTGTCCTTTCGGGCTGTGATCGTCGATCGGATGGCCGAGCGCTACGGGTGGACTATCCAACCGCAGGACATTATCTTTATTCCCGGCGTTGTCGTCGGCTTCCACATCGCCACGTATGCCACGTGCGCGCCCGGCGAGGCGCTGTTGGTGCAGCCGCCGGTCTATCCGCCGATGTTGATGGTGGCCGCGACCACGCAGCGCCGCCGCGTCGATGCGCCGCTGGTGTTACAACTCAATGGGTCGTATGCCATCGATTGGGCCGGGTTTGAATCGGCCATCACGCCCGACACGCGCATGTTTTTGTTCTGCAATCCGCACAATCCCACCGGGCGCGTTTTCCGTAGAGATGAATTGGAGCGATTAGCGGATGTTTGCCTCAAGCACGATCTGACGATCGTGTCCGATGAGATCCATAGTGACTTGATCTATCGCGGTGCCGGGCCGCTTCCGGCCCGCCATATCCCGATGGCGTCGCTCAGCCCGGAGATCGCCGATCGGACGATCACGCTGATTGCGCCGAGCAAGACCTTCAATTTGCCGGGCTTGCAATGTTCGATCGCCATCATTCAGAATGCGGAGTTGCGGCAGAAGTATAACGCCGTCCGCAACACGCTGGTGCCGTGGGTCAACTTGATGGGCCTCATCGCGGGCGAGGCGGCCTATCGCGACGGGCAGGCGTGGCTCGATCAGCTGCTGGTGTATCTGGAAGACAATCGCGATTTCCTGTACGACTTCGTGCAGCGCGAACTGCCTTCGATCAAAATGGCGAAGCCCGAAGGCACGTATCTGGCGTGGCTCGATTGTCGTGAGGCAGGAATTGAAGGCAGCCCGTATCAGTTCTTTCTGGACAAGGCGCGCGTGGCGCTGGGCGACGGCGCGATCTTCGGCCCCGGCGGCGAAGGTTTTGTGCGCCTCAACTTTGCTTCGCCGCGCTCGATGCTGGCCGAAGCGTTGAATCGAATGAAGACTGCGCTGGCGTAATATTCAAATCAAACTTACTTATTGGGAGGGTGTCTGATGTCCGATCAATTATTATCTCGACGAAATTTTCTCAAATGGGGAAGTGCGGCGACGGCCTTTGCGCTGCTGCCGCCGTCTGTGGTTCAAGCCGAGCGGCTGACGCCAGATCATCACCCGCTGGCAAATCGCGTAGCCTCGCCACCCGCATCATTGGGCCGCATTTCGGTGGGGTACGGGCAGCCCGTGCGCAAGGAAGCCAAACTCAAGGCCGCGATTGTCGTCAACAAAGCCTACGACGACATCATTCCGTTATACGCGCAGGTGGAAGGCGAAGCGCCGTGGCCCAGCAATCCCATCTGGTATCAGACCGATGAAGGCTATATTCATAGTTCCTACGTACAGCCCGTCGAGAACACCCCCAGCGGGAGTCCCGTGACCGTCATTCAGAAACCCGGCGTGTGGCTGCAAGTGTGCGTGCCCATCGCCGGATCACGCTGGCGTATGGATAGCCAGGCCGTCACCCGCAAGTTGTATTACGGCACGGTCTATCGCGCCATTGCCGCCGAGCAGGACGCCAAAGGCGAGTGGTGGTATCGCTTGCAAGACGGCATCGCCTACAGCCCCGGCCCGTACGTGCCCGCCTGGTCGATGCGCCACCTCAGCGAAGCGGCGGTCTCACCCCTGTCGTCGCACGTCACCGACAAGCACATCGAAGTCAACATTAAAGACCAGGTCCTTACGTGTTTCGAGGGCGATACGCCCGTCTTCAGTACGCGCACGGCGACCGGTCTGCCCGGCACCCGCACGCTGCCCGGCGAATATCGCATCCTGCGCAAACGCTTCACCTCCTACATGATCGGTGGCTCGGGCGCAGGCTACTATAACTTGCCGGGTGTGGCCTTCCCGACTTATTTCACCGCGTCCGGCATCGCCGTGCATGGCACGTACTGGCACAACGATTATGGCCGGCCCAAGAGCCACGGCTGCGTCAACGTGCGAGATGAGGCCGCCCTGTTCGTCTTCCGCTGGACGACGCCCGCGTTGCCGTACAGTGAATCCGGTCTCATCGCCAAAGCCGACGAGGCTACCAAGGTGGTCGTCATCTAAGACGACCAGTCAGCAGAGGCGGGGGG
>JACRBO010000145.1 GCA_016219235.1 Chloroflexota bacterium | reverse complement strand
GTTGTCGATAGGAGAGGGGCCGGGGGTGAGGCGGGTCGGGCAGTTACCTGAATTCATCACCGATCACGTTCGCGTACTGCTCAACGGAGACACGCCGTGGGCGCTGGTGAATCGATCGGTGGCGGATGTGCGTCGCGAGCCGCGCAGCGGCGCGGAACAGATCACGCAGCTGCTTATCGGTGAGGCGGTGCGCGTGTTGGACGAGCGTGATAGCTGGCTGCTGATCCGCACGGAGCACGATGGCTACATCGGGTGGAGTCGTGCAGACGCGTTGCATATCTGTGATCAACACGCAGTAGATAAGTATCAGTCGGCGGCCAGGTGGTTGATCGCTGCCCCGTTGGCGGCGGCTTATGATGGTCCAGCGCGGTCGGCGACGATGATTGGGCAATTGCCCTTTGGCGCACGCTTGCCCCTCGTCGAGGAGACGCCGAATTTCATCTGGCTGCGCTTGCCCGACGGGCGTGTGTGGTGGTCAGCGCGCAGCGATGGTTTGCCCAAAGCGCAACAGCCCCGGCCAACGAAAGCCGGCATCACGGCCACGCTCGATCGGATTCAGCATTTCGTCGGCACGCCATATGTGTGGGGTGGACGCAGTCCCTTTGGCTATGACTGCTCTGGCTTAGCGCAAGCGTTTTATCGTTTCATGGGCGTATCCATTCCGCGTGACGCCGATCAACAATTTGTAGCGGGCGCACCGGTTGAGGGCACGCCGCAGCCCGGCGATTTGCTGTTTTTCGGCGGCGATGATGGCGATCTGATCGATCTGCGTCACGCGCACATCACGCATGTGGCCGTCTCGCTGGGCGGCGACGAGGTCATCCACGCTAACGGGACCACCTGGAACATCGCCTACAACAGTCTCGATCCGGCCAGCCCGATCTATCGCGCGTGGCTGAAAGAGCGTCTGGTCGGAGTGCGGCGCTTTCGGTAACGTAGTACGTGATGCGTGTTCCGTGTTTATCACGCACCACGTATCACTCGTCACTCGTCATGACTTTAACTTACGAACCTCTTACCCTTAACCTCCACACCCCATTTCGCATCGCGCACGGCGTCAGCGAACAGCGCCACAACGTCGTAGTCCACATCAACGGCGGGCTGGGCGAAGCGGCCGCCGTGGCCTATCACGGCGAGACGCAGCAGAAGATTATGGACTATTTGGCCGCCGTGGCCGATCGGGTGGGCGACGATCCGTTCGCGCTGGAAGACACGCTCAATTCACTGCCGGTTGGATCGCAGGCCGCCCGCGCCGCGATCGATCTGGCCTTGCACGATCGCTGGGGCAAAGCGTTGGGACAGCCGTTGTTCCGATTGTTGGGGTTGAAGCCCGATCGGTTGCCGCTGACCTCGTTTACCATTGCGATGGATGAACCGGCGGTGATGGCCGAACGTGCTAAAGCTTCGGGGATGCCCATCATCAAGATCAAACTTGGCGGCGCGGATGATGAAGCAATGGTGCGCGCCATCCGATCGGCCACGGCGGCGAAATTGCGCGTTGATGCCAATGCGGGCTGGACGCGCGAACAAGCCGCCGATTTGATTCCGCGCTTGGCGCAGTACGATCTGGAGTTTGTGGAGCAGCCCTTGCCCGTAGGCGATATTGAGGGCTTGCGCTGGCTGCGGGCGCGATTGCGCTCGTTGAAGCTGGGCGTGCCCATCTTCGCCGACGAGCCGGTCAAAACGGCCAAGGACGTGGTCGCGCACGCGGGCGCGATCGATGGCGTGGTAATTAAGTTGATGAAGACCGGCGGCCTGCGCGAAGCCATGCGCGCGATTGCAGTAGCACGGGCGCACGATCTGCAGATCATGATCGGCTGCATGGTGGAATCATCGATTGGCGTCACGGCGGCGGCCCACCTGGCATCGCTGTGCGACTACGCCGATCTGGACGGGCCGCTGCTCATCGCCAATGATCCCTATCGCGGCGTGCGGTACGATGGCGCGCGACTGATTCTGCCGGATGCGCCGGGGTTGGGGGTCAGGTAATCGGTCAACCGGTCAATCGGTAACTGGTGATTGGTAACTGGTGATTGGTAACTGGTCAACTGGTAACTGGTGATCGGTTTACCAGTTGACTGGTTGACCGATTACCGATTGACCGATTGACCGATTACCGATTACCGATTACCGATTACCGATTGACCAATTGACCGATTACCAATCAACCGATTACCCTCGAAGCACGAGGCGGCTGTGCCGGATCAAGCCACGATTCTGATCGTTGACGACGATAAGAACATCGCCGGTTTTCTCAGCGAATTGCTGACGAATGCCGGCTACGCGGCGCGTGTGGCGCGCGGCGGCCAGGAGGCGCTCGATCGGTTGGCGTCGCCCGAACGGGACGAGATCGATCTGGTGCTGCTGGATGTGATGATGCCGGATCTGGACGGGTTTACGGCGCTGCAGCGACTGCGCGCCGCGCCCCGCACCGAGCATTTGATCGTCGTCATGCTGACAGGCCGGGACAACC
>JACRBO010000144.1 GCA_016219235.1 Chloroflexota bacterium | reverse complement strand
GCTGGCTCTTGTTCAACACTTCCGCTAGTTCATTCACGGTGTATTCACGAGCCGCCAACACCGTCAACATTTCGAGGCGCACGACATCCTTCAGCGCATAGAAATGCAGGGCCAGATCGTGCAGATTCTTGGTTGTTTGAATGGTGGAGCGAGTGCCCATAAGTCCTCTCAAAACATATAAACGAATGCTTATATATTAGCACGCCTATTTTTAGTTGTCAACCAACCAGGGCGATGGTCACAATGCCGGCGGCGATCAGTGTCGCCGCGATTACGCGCAGCCGACCACCTTGCTCACCCATGAACTTCACGCCGATCCACGCGCCGATGATCACACTTACTTCACGCACGGGACTGACGTAACTGACCGGGCTGAGTTGCAATGCGGCCAGCACCAGACCATACGCGCTTGATCCCAGCAGCGCGACCAGCAGTGCGGTAAGCAATCGACGTTTGACGTCGGGCTGCAAGTCCGCGCGCAGCGCCGCCCACCGATCAGCACTCAGCCACTGTCCGCTCAACGCCAGCCACGTCACCACCAGAAACAGATATAGATACAAGAGCGGATCGACGTAGCGCACGCCCACTTTATCGATCGACGAATAGATCGAAATCAGCAGACCCGTCAGCAACGCCCAGCGCGTCGCCGATGATTTCAATCCCAACAACGGACGCTTCCAGTCGGCAAATGACGGCAGATTCACCAGATACAATCCGCCAACGATCAACAGAATGCCCAGCACGCCACCCAAAGTCGGTGCTTCGCCCAGAAACAGCACCGCCCACAACAGCACAAACAACGGCGCAGAGCCGCGCGCGATGGGATACACTTGCGATAGATCACCCAGCGCATAGGCGCGGGTCAACGCGACAAAGTACATCGCTTCGATCAAACCACTCACGCTGATCAGCGCCCACCCAATCGGCGGCACGCTGCCGACGAACAAGGTCAACGGCGCACCGACGATCACATTCGCGGTCAACATCCACCACGTAAAGGCCAATTTATCGCGCGCTTGCTTAATCAGAGCATTGGATAAGGCGTGCAGCGAGGCAGCAGATAACAGGAAAATCAGGCTAAGTCCGAGCATGTGGTGATTATACGTCTGATCAAACTGGTGCTTGCAATGCCATGCGGAATCGGTTATAATCCGCGGCGTTCGCGGCCCTGCCCGGCATCACAACACAGGCCGTGAGCGAAGTTCGGGGCGTAGCGCAGCTCGGCTAGCGCGCACGGTTCGGGTCCGTGAGGTCGGAGGTTCAAATCCTCTCGCCCCGACTGGTGACCCCATCGCACTTGCGGTGGGGTTTTTTCATTTGCCCTGCCTTCTGCTTCGTTCTATACTTGCTCAAATCCCGCCTGCCCGAGCGCCAACAACGATGGATGCCAAACTCGTTAAGATCAGCCGCTTCATCAACCTGGTGCTGCGGCACAAGCCGCAAACGATCGGCCTCACGCTCGATGCGAGCGGCCGGGCGTCGGTTGACGAATTGATCAGCAGAGCGCAGCGCGCCAGAGTGCCGCTCACACTTGACCTGCTGCGACAAGTCGTCGCTGAAGACGACAAGCAGCGCTACGCGTTCAGTCAAGATGGCCTGCGCATTCGCGCCAGCCAGGGTCACTCGATTCCGGTTGAACTGGGGCTTGAGCCAGTAACGCCGCCCGATCGACTTTATCACGGCACGGCGCGGCGTTTCCTCGATAGCATTCTGCTGCATGGCTTGCTCGCGAAAGGCCGTCAATACGTGCATCTGTCCAGCGATGAAGTCACGGCCATTAAAGTGGGCCGTCGGCACGGTGAGCCAATCGTGTTGGTGGTACAGGCCGATCGAATGGAGCACGATGGTTTCAAGTTCTATCGATCGGCCAATGGGGTGTGGCTGACCGATCGGGTGCCGGTGGAGTATCTTGAGATAGAAAATAACGCCGAGGTGAGAAGATGAGTCTAACACGCATCGAGCACGATTTGCTGGGCGAACGCGAAGTGCCCGCCGGGCGCTATTACGGTATCCAGACGCTGCGGGCGCTGGAAAACTTTGACATCACGGGCATACCCATTGCCCACTACCCGCGGTTGATCCACTCGCTAGCCCATATCAAAAAGGCCGCCGCGTTGGCGAACCACGAGTTGGGCCTGTTGCCCTACCCCATTGCCGATGCCATCGCTCGTGCTTGCGACGACCTCATCGCCGGACAGTATCACAGTGAGTTCGTCGTGGATGTCATTCAGGGCGGGGCCGGCACTTCGACGAACATGAACGCCAACGAAGTGATCGCCAATCGGGCCTTGGAAATCTTGGGCTATGACAGGGGCCGCTACGACGTCGTCCACCCGCTCAATCACGTCAACCTGTCCCAATCCACCAACGACGTGTATCCTACCGCGCTGCGCCTGACGCTGAGCCAGAAGATGGACGGTCTGATGCGAGAAATGGAAGGCGTGCGTCAGGCGCTGGCTTTGAAAGGGACTGAGTTCGCCGATGTGATCAAGATGGGCCGCACTCAACTGCAAGATGCCGTGCCGATGACGCTGGGCCAGGAATTTGGGGCGTGGGCGGTGATGGTAGGCGAAGACATCGAGCGGGTGCGCGAAGCCCAGGCGTTGATTCACGAGATCAACATGGGCGCGACGGCCATCGGCACCGGCCTGAACGCGCATCCCGATTATGCCGCACTGGTGACCCACAAGCTCCGGGAATCGAGCGGCGTGCCGGTGATCATGTCTCAGAATCTGGTGGAGGCCACTCAGGATACCGGCGCGTATGTCCAGGTTTCGGGTGTGCTCAAACGGGTGGCCGTCAAACTATCGAAGATTTGCAACGATCTGCGCTTGCTGTCCTCAGGGCCGCGCGCCGGCCTGAACGAGATCAATCTGCCGCCGATGGCACCCGGCTCATCCATCATGCCCGGCAAGGTCAACCCCATCATTCCCGAAGTGGTCAATCAAGTGGCGTTTGAAGTGATCGGCAACGATCTGACGGTGACGATGGCGGCTGAAGCGGGGCAGCTTGAACTTAATGTAATGGAGCCGGTGATCGCCTACAACCTGTTCACGTCGCTCGATATGCTGGGGCGGGCCTGCCGCACCCTGGCCGAGCACTGCATCAGGGGCATCACGGCCAATCGCGAAGTCTGTCGTCGAATGGTAGAGAATAGCATCGGGTTGGTAACCGCGCTCAATCCACTGCTGGGGTACGAGAAGTCCACCGAGATCGCCAGTGCGGCCATGAGTACCGGGCGCTCGGTGTATGAGATCGTGCTGGAGAAGGGCTATCTCACTCAAGCGGAGCTGGATGACGTGCTGTCGCCTGAGAATATGACCCGCCCCAGGTACATTCACCGGCGAACAGATTCGTAGGACCACGATACGGAAGTATCATCGTGACGCGCTGTCCGCCGTGTCCAACCCCTGCTCTGCCCGCGAGGTCCTGTCTAAGGCGAGGCAGACTGCGGCAGATCGACGGCCACCGGCAGCCACACACAAAAGGCGCTGCCCTGCCCCGGCCAACTCTCGACGGTGATGTGGCCGCCCAGCCGCGTCACGATTTCCTTGCAGATAGCCAGGCCCAACCCGGTACCGGGCACTTTGTAATTGCGCGCCGCCCGTCCTCGATAGAACCGGTCGAAGATAAGCAGCTGCTCTTGCGGCTCAATGCCGGGACCGCTGTCGCGGATGGTTACTGTCACCCAGCGTTGACCGCCATCCACATTCGGCCCGACCACACAGCGGATGACGCCGCGATCAGGCGTGTAGTTCAGTGCGTTCAGCACCAAATTAGTCAGCGCCTTCTGCAGCAGCGCCACATCCAGCCACGCCGCCGGCACAGCTGGATCAGGCTCGAATTGCAGCGTCAACTGCCGCGTCGCTGCCTGCGCCTGCCAATCCGGTAGCAGGTCTTGAACCAACCGATTGAGATCGGCCATGACCGGATTAATCGTCGTCTGCCCCGTATCCAGCCGCGAGATGTCCAGCAGATCTTCGATCAACTGGTTGAGCCGCGCGGTCTCATGGTGCAGCGTCGAGCGGTAGTCGGCGTGGCGCTCCGGCTTGCCGCGCTCCAACAGGCCCAGATATAGCTTGATGTTCGCCAACGGCGTGCGCAATTCATGGCTGACCAGCGACACGAAACGGTCCTTCATGCGATCGAGTTCTTGCAGCTGCTCGTACGCTTCGGTCAGCGCGCGCGTACGGTCGGCCACGCGCTGCTCCAGGTTCTGCGCATGGCGTCGAACCTCATCGTGCAGCTGTGCGTTCTCGATCGCGGTCGCGGCCAGGTTGGCAAAGATCCGCAGCGCCTGCAACGTCTCGGCAGACGGTCGCCGGCCGTCATGCGGGGCATCCAGTGTCAACACTCCGATGAACCGGCCTTCACGCAGTTCGATCGGCACCAGCAGCGCGTCGTCGGGCAGCCACCGATCGGGCCTGGGCACATCCGCCGCCGCTTCGCTGATCACGTTGTAAGAGGGCGCGGGGTATTCGGTTGCCCAATCGAATGCGCCGGTTGGAATGAAGTAGCAGCCGTTGACCATAAACCTGGGCTGCATCAAGCGCGCCAGATCAGACCAACGGGTGTCCGCTTGATCGAGCCGCGCGGCTACCTCGGGCGGCAGGCCGGTTTGCACTCGTGAACCCACGGTCTCGCTGTCACCCTGCCGGATCATCACCGTGACCGCGCCGAAACCCAGCCCCCGGCGCACGGCCTCGACAATCTGTTGCAGCAGGGCCGGCAAATCCAGCGTAATGCGCAGCTGATTACCGGTTTCCAGAATCTGCGCCAACAATTGATTGTGCTGCGTCAGCCGGAGATGCGCCGCCTGTTGTTCCGACTCGATCCGCTTGCGTTCCGTCACGTCGCGGACGATCACTTGCACGGACCATTGGCCGTCCTGCTCAAACGGCGATGCGGTGACTTCCACATCAAAACTGCTGCCGTCGAGCCGCAGGAACTTTTCTTCCGCCAGCGGCATGCCCGTCCGCTGTTGCAGCGATTGCCGTACGCGAGCCAGTGCCATGTCACGATAAGCGGGATGCACCAGTTCCAACATCGGCTTGCCAATCAGTTCGGCCGGTGACTTGGCCCCGACCAAACGCGCGCCCGCCGGATTGACGTAGACCAATCGGCCATTGCGATGGACGGCAATACCATCGGGCGACAATTCAACCAGCTGGTGATAACGCGCCTCGCTGGCCCGCAAGGCGGCCTCGGCCTGCTTGCGTTCCGTGATGTCCGCCACCAACCCGATCGACGCTTCAAACTCACCGGTCTCGCTGCGAATGGCCGCGGCCGACAACGCCCCCCAGAAGGAGCTGCCGTCGGCGCGCAGATAACGTTTGTCCAATTCGTAGTGATCGATCGCGCCGCTCACCAGTTCAGCCAGCAAGTCGCGGCTGATGGCGCGATCGTCGGGATGGGTAATATCGACGTTACGCAGCTGATAGACTTCGTCCGGCGTGCGGCCCAGCAGTTCGGCCCAACGCTGATTGAACTGGATGTAGCGCCCCGCGCGATCGACCAGGCAGATGGCGATGTCGGCATTGTCGAAGATGGCTTCCAGCCGCGCGCGGCTTTGTTCCAGGGCGGCCTCGGCGCGCAGCCGCTCGGTCACGTCGTGCACGATCGAAAACACCAGCGGCCGGCCGCCCACGTCCAACGGGCTGGCATGCACTTCCACGTCGCGGATCTCGCCCGAAGACAGGCGGTGTTTGAAGAAGAATAACGACTGTTGTTCGGTCTGGGCGCGGCGCATTTGATCGAGCACGGTGGCGGACGGCAAAATGTTGATGTCCGTAATCCGCATCGTCCGCAGTTCATCACGCGCGTAGCCGTAGAAGCGGCTGGCGGCCAGGTTCGCGTCGACGATGTCGCCCGTCGCCGGATCGATCAGCAGCTTGGTGGCCTGGTTCTTCTCAAACATGGCCCGGTATAGCGCTTCGCTCGACCGCAGGGCCTCTTCGGTTTGTTTGCGCCTGGTGATGTCCGTGAACACAGCCAGCGTGCCGGTGAGCTGGCCGCTGGCCGGATCCAGGAACGGGCTGCCCGCCACCAGCACAGGAATGCGCCGCCCGTCGCGATGCAAGAGGTCCAGTTCGTAGCGATCGGCTTCACCGCGCGCCCGGCGACGATCGGCCGCCTCGACGATGGGCCATTGATCGGGCGGCATGATGACGGTCCAATGTTGGCCGATCAAGTCGGCCGGCGCATACCCCAGCAACTGCGCCGCGGTGGGATTGATGACGGTGAAGTGACCGCGCGCGTCTTCGGCGGCCACACCTTCAGCCATCGCCTCGATGATGTGCGCGTTGAAGTCTTGCAGGCGCCGCAGTTCCTCCACGGCCTCAGACTGCCGGGCTGCTTGCGCTCGCAGCCTGACCAGCTCTTCAATCAATTGTGATTTGGTTTTGCGCGTGTCGTTCATTCGCTGGTTAGTTAAGCTGATCTTTGGTTTTGCGGTGATCGTTCACGTCCGACTTCAACCGGCGGGCGCGGGCGTGATGGTGTAGGGCAGAATTCAGGCAATAAGTCGATTGTAGCACAGGCTGTGCGCCCTAACGCGCTCGTAATCACACTGCAATGACACCGCAATCGGCCAGACGGAGCACACAACGAAGTCGGCCATTGCCGCGCGGCTGAGCGTGACAATGGCCGGGATCGTTTCAGATCAGTACCGCTACGCCAATGGCAGCCACAGCGTAAACGTCGCCCCCTGCCCTTCTGTACTCTGCACCGTCACCCGGCCGCCCAACTTGTCCATGATCTCTTTGCACATCGCCAGGCCCAGGCCCGTGCCAGGGACTTTATAATTGCGCGCCGCCCGCCCTCGATAGAACCGCTCGAACACGTGCGGCAATTCATCGAGGCCCAGGCCGGGGCCGGTGTCGCGCACCGTTACGATCGCCCAGCGGACCTCGTCCAACGTGCGCGTGTCGGTGCACAGGCCAACTGTCCCACCGCGCGGCGTGTAGTTGAAGGCATTGGAGACCAGATTGGAGGCGGCGCGCGTGAGCAGCGGCAGGTCGGCCAGAGCCGGTGGCAGATCGTGGGCGCGCACCACCTCGAACCTCAAACCGCGCTCGTTGGCCGCCGTGTGCCAATCGGGTTGCAGATTCGCCACCAGCCGGTTCACATCGATCGGTACCAGATTGATCGACGTTTGGCCCAGATCCAGCCGCGAGATCGCCAGCAAATCTTCAATCAATTTGTTCAAGCGCGTCGTTTCGCGCTGCAAGGTCTGCAGGTATTCGGCGTGCTTGTCCGGCTTGCCATGCTCCAGCAGCCCTTGATACAGTTGGATATTGGCGATGGGCGTGCGCAGCTCGTGGCTGATGCGCGAGACAAATTCGTCTTTGAGGCGATCCAGGTCTTGCAGGTGCTCGTAGGCGCGGGTCAGTTCGAGCGTGCGCGCGGCGACCCGCTGCTCCAGGTCTTCGGCGTGATGCCGGCTCGCGTCAAACAGCCGCGCATTGTCCACGGCCACGGCCACCGTGTCGGCAATGGTTGTCAGCAATTCCAGCTCGGCTTCGTCAAACGCGTACGGGCGATACGCCTGAACGGAGATGACGCCGACCACTTTCTCGCCCAGCAGCATGGGCACACACACCACCGACGGGGGTGGCTGCATAGTGCCCCAGATCCTGGCGGGCGGCAATTGATCTTTCTCACGTTCAAAGTCGCGGATCAACAGCGGCTGGCGGCGGGTGACGACCAGGCCCGTGATGCCTTCCTGGAGCGGCCGCCGCTCGGCCGGTTCGCGCACATCTCGATCGACCCGGATGCGAAAGTCCAATTCATTGGTCTGATCGTCGTACAGGGCGACAAAGAAGGCTTCCGCCGCCATGACGCGCGTAATCTCGCGGTGAATGATCTCCATGAGATCATTCAGGTTCAACGTGGACCCGATGGCGCGGGCGATGCGATTGAGCAGCGCCAGCCGTTCGGCGCGCTGCAGGGTCTCATCCAGCAGCCGCACTTTCTCAATGGCGATGGCCGCGTGATCGGCCAACAGCGAGGCCAGGCGCACTTGATCGTCGGTAAAACGGCCCGCGTGTTGATCGTCAATGACGTTGATGACGCCGATGACGCGCCCGCCGATCTTGAGCGGGACACCCAGTATGCGCTTGAGCGGCTGTCTGGCGGCTATTTCGGCGCGACCCAGCCACGCCGCGTAATCTTCAACCATCAATGTTTCACCGGTCTGTGCGATCTGGCCGGCCAGGCCCTCGCCCAGTTTGAGCTGCGTGCCGATCAAGTCGCCCGGCAGATTGTGCCCGACCACCAGTTCAACCCCTTGCCGGTCCGGGCGCACCAGGTGCAGCCCGCCCATGCGCGCGCCCAACAGCTCGGCGGCCCGCCGCACAATGGCATGCAGTAGCGGGTGCAGATCGATCTGGGTATTGATGTCCAGTGCGGTTTCGTACAGCGCGGCCATCTCGCGGGTGCGCTGGGCGATCACGTCCTCGGCGCGCTTGCGTTCGGTCACATCCCAGAACATGCCCTGCACGCCGCTGATGCGGCCATCGGGCGCATATTGCGGCGTCTTGAGCGTGTGCACCCACGAGACCTCGCCGTCGAGGGGCTGATAACTCTCGTCGATGTCAAAGGTCTGGCCGGTGTCGATGATGCGGCGATCGTCGGCCCGATACTTTTCGGCCAGTTCCGACGGATGCAAATCGAAATCGGTTTTGCCGATGATGTCGCTCAGCGGCTTGTTCTGCGAGCGGCAAAAGCGCTGATTGGCATAGGTAAAGCGGCCCGTCAGGTCCTTGCGGAAGATGTTGACGGGTAGCGTCTCCACCAGCGTGTGATACAGCGCCTCGGACGTGATGAGGGCGTCCTCGGCTTGCCGCCGATCGGTAATGTCGACGGCCACGCCCAGCAGGGCGGCCTGGTCTGAACCGAACAACTTAAATGGAATTTTGGTCGTTTGAAGGTAATGCACTTCGCCCATGGCCGTAGTGATGGACTCTTCCGGGATGGTCAACGGCCGCCCGCTGCGGATGACGGCCAAATCATCCTCATGAAAGTGGCGGGCTTCTTCACCTGATCGGGCAAAATCGGCATCGGTCTTTCCGATCAGCTCCTCAACCGTTGTTCCATACGCAGTGGCCAGGGCTTGATTGACCAGCACAAACCGGCCTTCGGCATCTTTGGCAAAGATGAAATTGGGCACCAGATCAATAATCTGCCGCAGATGCGACTCGCTGGCCTGCACGGCCTGCTCGGCCTGTTTGCGATCGGTGACATCGCGCAGCACCAATAAGCGGCCAGTCAGACGCCCGCGCCGATCGAACAGCGGCGAACTGTTGATGTCCAGATAGCGGGGCGCGGGCGGACTGTCGACGATCACTTCGACCCGGACATCCGGCGACTGCCGGAACCGCTCAATCAGGTCAGGCTGGGCAGCAAAGACGGTGTCGGCCGATTGGCCGATCGGGCGGTGACTGAGACCGATCAAGGCCAGCGCCGCCCGATTGATGTCCACGATCCGATCGGCCAGATCCAGCACGATGACACCATCGGGCATACTCTCCACGACGGCCTCGCGCGTCACCGGCACCAGGTCAAACAGTTGGTAGCGCGTGATGCCCCAGGCCAGCGCCGCGCCCGTCAACGCAAATGACAGCGAGGCCCAATCAAAGCCCGGCAGCGGACCGATAGTGAACACGTACATGATACTGCCGCTCCACGCTGCCACGATGGCGATGACGACGGCAATCAATTGATGGCGGTACACGTGGATTGAGCGGGCGACATTCCGCAGCAGCACCACCGTCGCGGCGGCCACGGCCACATACGAATACACCACGGCGATCCAGAACGCCGGGCCGTGTTGGTAGATCAATAAATTCTCGCCGACCTCACTAAACTGGAAACCCGTCCAGATCAAGCCGTGCGCTTCGTTAGTCCAGGCCAGGCCGATGGTGATGATGGGGATGACGAACGCGGCCGCCACGGTGCGCCAGTTGAACCAGCGCTCACAGCGAGCATAATCCAGGGCGAAGACCAGCAGCAGCGGCGAGCACGTCATCGAGCCGAGGTACTGCACTTTGGACCAGAAGATTTTGGCCGGAATGCCCACGGCCGCCGCTTCCAACGTCGATGCGCCCGCATAGATTGAGGCGGCCAGCATCAGCACGGCCAGGGTGGCGCCGCCGTGTACCGCGCGCCGCTGCCACACCAGCACGGCCACGCTGGCCCCAATGATCGTTGAAACGCTCAGGATTGCGGCATAGATGGTGAAGTGCCACTGCATAGCAGCCACCTCCGACGTCACAGCGGGACAACCCGACAGCGGGGATGGGATGAAAGATGTGTCACGGCGCTGTCGACGTACCCGGCGCTAACGCACCCGGCCGACGCCGGGCTGCGCCTGCTGCTAGTGTACAACAAGACAGCCTAAAAGACACCTGGCCGATCGACGGATCAGCTAACAGATGCGGGGCAACAATTCGCCCAACAGCACGTCGACGATGCGGTGGCTGCCGATGGCGGTTTTCAGGAGGACGCGGCCCGGCGAACTGGCCTGGACTTCGCCGATGATGATGGACTCTTCGCCATAGCGCGTGCGGCGCATGACGGCCAACAGCCGATCGGCCTCTCCACGCCCGACGATGGCGAGGAGTTTGCCCTCGTTGGCGATGTAGAGCGGATCGAAGCCCAACATCTCGCACGCCGCCTGCACGGCGGGACGAACTGGGAGGCTCTTTTCAAACAGGGTGATACCCACGTTGGACTGCTTTGCAATCTCATTCAAGGTGGTCGCCACACCGCCGCGCGTGGGATCGCGCAGCACGTGGATTTGATTGCTGGCGGCCAGCATCGCGGCGATGAGATGATTGAGCGGGGCAACGTCACTGATCACATCGGCGTCGAAACCCAGCTCGCCGCGCGCGCTCAGCACTGCGATGCCGTGATCGCCCATCGGGCCGGAGAGGATCACCACGTCGCCGGGTTTGGCCAACGCCCCGCCGATCTCGATCCCCTCTTCGATCAGGCCAACGCCCGTCGTGTTGATGTACACGCCATCGGCTTTGCCACGTTGCACAACCTTGGTATCCCCGGCGATGATCGACACGCCCGCTTCGTCGGCGGCAGTCCGCATGGAGGCCACCACCCGATCGATCAGTTCAAACTCCACGCCCTCCTCGAGAATGAAGCCCGCCGTCAGATACTTCGGCGTCGCGCCCATCATCGCCACATCGTTGACGGTACCGCACACCGACAGACGACCGATGTCGCCGCCGGGAAAGAACAACGGCCAGACCACGTGCGAGTCCGTCGAGATCGCCAATCGCGTGCAGGGGTTGATCTGTGTCACGCCCGCGTCATCGCCCGCGCGCAGGATGGCGTTATCGAACGCGGGAAAGAACTTCTTCGCGATGAGATCGTGCGAGAGTTTGCCGCCGCTGCCGTGGCCCATCACCACCCGATCGCGCTGCTGCACGGGCGTCGGGCACACGGGGCCTTGAACGGAGATTGGTTCATCGGTCATTATTTGCCACCTGATGAGTGACGAGTGATGAGTGACGAGTGAAATTCACCTCACTCGTCACTCGTTACTCGTCACGCATCCTGCATCCGGTATCGATAGTACGCCGAACACGCGCCTTCGCTGGACACCATCGTCGCGCCGAGGGGATGTTCGGGTGTGCACTCTTTGCCAAACGCCGGGCACTCGTTGGGCTTCTTACGCCCTTGCAATACGAGGCCGCTGATGCACAGGGGCGATTCCTTCGTGCTGATCGCACCCACGTCGAAGCGCAGTTCGGCGTTGAAGTCGTTGAACTCTTCGCGCAAACGCCAGCCGCTCATGGGAATCGTGCCGATGCCGCGCCACTTCCGATCACATTCCTCGAAAACCTGATTGATGATCTTCTGCGCGGGCAGATTACCCTCCAGCGTCACGGCGCGGCCATAGCCATTCTCGACTTCGTGCTGGCCCGCTTCCAATTGCTTCACGGTCTTCAAGATGCCTTCAACCAGATCGACCGGCTCGAAGCCCGTGACCACGATCGGAATCTTGAACTCCTCGGCAATGGATGGATATTCCCAGTAGCCCATCACGGCGCAGACATGGCCTGCCGCCAGAAACGCCTGCACCTGATTATATGGCGACGACAAAATAGCCCGCATCGCGGGCGGCACGCGCACGTGCGACACCAGAATCGAATAGTTCTTAACGCCCAGCTGTCTGGCCTGCCACACGCTCATGGCATTGGCGGGCGCGGTCGTCTCGAAGCCGATGGCGAAGAACACCACCTGTTTCGTGGGGTTCTGCTGCGCGATCTTCACGGCGTCCAGCGGCGAGTAGACCACGCGCACATCGCCGCCGTCGGCGCGGGTGCGGAACAGGTCTTCGTCCGAGCCGGGCACGCGCAGCATATCGCCGAAGGAGCAGAAGATCACGTCGGGACGTGCGGCAATCGCAATCGCTTTATCGATCAGTTAGAGCGGCGTCACACACACCGGACAGCCCGGCCCGTGGATCAACTCGATCGAGTCCGGCAGCAGCTCGTCGAGGCCGTGCCGCATGATCGAGTGCGTTTGCCCGCCGCAGATTTCCATTAGCGACCACGGATGCGTCGTAATCCGTTTGATCTCGGCGATGCCTTTGTGAACCAGTTCGGCATCGCGATATTCATCAAGATACTTCATAGGTTGCCCCCCACAAGCGATAATGCGTAATACGTACTGCGTAACTGGCGCGTCCATTACGCAGTACGCATTACGGATTACGCATTATTCTGTCGGCATTGTTTTGAACACGTAGTCCCAGATCGGCGACGTGACGCCATAGCGGGCGTCTTCGGTCTTGAAATGGTGCAGCATATGATACTTCTTCAGGAACTTGTAATAGCCGCCCTTGATGGGCCAGTGATGCGTGGCATAGTGCGTCAGATCGTAGATCAAGTAGCCCGTCACCGTGCCAGCCAGCGTCGGCGCGATCCACAGCGGCAGCCCCAGCCAGCCGAACAACAGCGAAAACAGCCCGTAGAAAAAGATCGCCAGCGGAATGCTGACCACGGGCGGCATGACCAGGCGCGTTTTCAAACCGGGCTGCGCGTGATGGACGCCGTGAAACAGGAACGTGATGCGTTCCATGGTAGGCGTGCGCGGCGGGAAGTGAAACACGAAGCGGTGCATGGTGTACTCGCCGAACGTCCAGATGAACAGCCCCAGCACAAACGCCGGCAGGATGTACAGCGCCGAACCGGCCAGCGCGCTTTCCTGAAACGCCCGCAGCAAAAACAGCGCGATGACGGGTGTCCAGATCACGACGATAGCCTGCGGCGTGATGTGCGTGAAAAACTCTAAGAAGTCAGACTTGAACAATCGAATGGGCACATCGCTGTAATCGATCTTGTAATGCGTAGCCTGAGTCCTGGCTTGCGACATACTGCCTCCTTGCAAAGTTATCGCGCAGCGGGCGCGTTAAGGTGTGCGCGGCACCATCGCCTCTGCGCCTAATTCATCACCAATCGCATCGATCTGGCGCAGCAGATCCAGTGTCTCCAGCGCTTCGGCCTCGTCGACGATGTTCAGCCCGAAGCCCACATGAATGATCGTGTAGTCGCCGATCTTCGCTTCCGGCACGTAGGCCAGACAGCATTCTTTCGTCACTCCGCCGAAATCGACCCTGCCCATCGGCAGGCCGCCGGCCTCAAACACCTCAATGATTTTGCCCGGAATACCTAAGCACATATCAGTCTCCTTCATGCGTCATTGCGAGCGCCGGAGGCGCGAAGCAATCTCAATCGCTACCGTGAGATGGCTTCGTCGCTCTGCTCCTCGCCACACTTGCACCCACTGCGTGCAGTGCGGTGTGACGCGCGTTGATCGTAAATTCCCATTCACAAAAACACGTGCCAATCGGATCGGGCGGCGCATGGACAGGCTTCGTCACGATGCGCGGATCGATCGTGCGCGCAAAGCCCGCGTACTCCACCAATCCGACCGGCTTACACGCGAACGGGGCCAATCCCTTGCGCTGCCGTGCCTGCTGCACCCGACACTCCACCATGCGGAAACGCAAGGTGTGAGTGTCAACCCACTCCGCTGCCTGCACGTTCACGCCCGCATACAACCGATATTTCAGCGCACGCTCCAAGGCCTCAAGACCGCCGTTCGCCTCGATGCCAAACGTCTGCATGATGCGCTTCGCCTCGACCGGCGAGAAGCGTTCCCACGAGCGCGTATCCAACTCGATCGCCGTTTCCAGATCCAACTTCTCTTCGGCGGCCAGAAACCAGCAGCCGTCGTGCGCCAGCCAGTTTTTGGCGTAGACTTCCAGCAGCCGGAGCAAATCTTCGCGAGAAAAATCCTCAAACGACATGGATGGTTCCCTGGCCCTGACGAGTGATGAGTGACGAGTGACGAGTGATGAGTGACGAGTGAACTTTTCCCGATCACTCATCACTCGTCACTCGTCACGCACTGTGCGCCGCAATCACGGCCTGCCCCAACGCAATCCCGCCATCGTTCGGCGGCACGAGATGATGAATGTAAACCGTGAAACCCGCCGCACGCAGTTGCGCCAGCGTCCTGCTCAACAGCGTTACATTCTGCCACACTCCGCCGCTGAGCGCTACTTCATTCAGACCGCGCTCACGCCGGATCGATTCACACACCGACCTCACCATCACAGCCAAACCAGTATGAAAACGCGCCGAAATCACGGGCGTCGGCACACCCGATCGAACATCGGCAACGACCGCGCGAATCACGTCCGCCGCGCTTACTCGATACTCATTACTCGTTACAAATTCATATGCGCCCTGCTCACTCACGTCCGCCATTGCTTCAAACTCAATCGCCGCCTGACCCTCATAATTCACCGTCTGCCGCACAGCGCAGATCGACGCGACTGCGTCGAATAAGCGGCCCATGCTGGAGGTCAGCGGTGAGTTGACGCGGGATTGGATTTGGTGGGCAAGGATGTCGAGCGGCTGCGCGTGGTGCGTGGTGCGCGCTTCGCGTGCGTAAACAACGGGCGCGAGATCGTCCGCCCATTCGATGCCCGCGTGCTGCAAATAACTCAGCGCCACGCGATAGACGTTCTTCGTGGCCGCATCGCCGCCGGGCAGCGGGACGTAATCGAGGTGGGCCGCGCGCTCGAAGCCAAGATAGTCTGCGATGAGAAACTCGCCGCCCCAGATCGCGCCGTCGGTGCCGTAGCCCGTGCCATCGAAGGCCACGCCAATCACAGGCCGTTCGCCGTTCAGTCCACTCTCCGCCATGCAGGCCGCGATGTGCGCGTGATGGTGCTGCACACCGATTGCGCGCAGGCCCTGTTTTTCAGCCCGATCCAGCGCGTAGCGCGTCGCCAGATAATCGGGATGCAGATCGTAGGCCAGGACTTCCGGCTTGATGCGAAACAGCCGCTCGAAATGATCGACGCCGTCTTCAAACGACTTGAGCGTCTCGAAGTTTTCCAGATCGCCGACATGGTGGCTGAGGAAGGCGTAATTATCGCGTGTGACACAGAACGTGTTCTTCAGTTCGCCGCCCGCCGCCAACATCGGCGGCACGCTGAAGGGCAGTTTCACCGGATACGGCGCGTAGCCGCGCGACCGGCGGATGGGCAACTCCTGCCCCTCAAACACCCGCACCACCGAATCATCGCAGCGCACGTGAATATCGCGGTCGTGGAGCAAGAACACATCGGCCAATGATGATAAACGTTCCACTGCCTCGTCGTTATCCGTAGCGATCGGTTCTTCGCTGAAGTTGCCGCTGGTCATGACTAAGGCAATCGGTAATTGGTAATTGGTAACTGGTGATTGGTAATTGGTAATTGGTAATTGGTTGCTGTCGGCCAGCAGCAACGCGTGCAGAGGAGTATAAGGCAACATGACACCCAGGGTTGCCTGGCCAGGTGCGACGGCGGGCGAGATGACATCTCGCCTTACATGGCGCAGCAGCACAATCGGCTTCTCATTGGATTCGAGCAGCCGTCGTTCTTCGGGCGTGACGTCGCAGAAAGTCTCAATCATCTCGACGTTCGCCGCCATCAACGCAAACGGCTTATCGACGCGGCCCTTGCGTTCGCGCAGCGTCTTCACCGCGTCATCGTTCGTCGCATCGCACGCCAGATGAAATCCGCCCAACCCCTTAATCGCCACAATCTTACCTTGCGCCAACAGGTCACGCACTTCCTTTATCGCTGACTCGTTGACTCGCTGATTCGCCTTGTCTACTTGTTTCCCTGTTTCCTTCTCTACTACCCACACCCTCGGCCCACACTTCGGACAGGCCACCGGCTGCGCGTGAAAGCG
>JACRBO010000142.1 GCA_016219235.1 Chloroflexota bacterium | reverse complement strand
GGCCTTCGCTTCGCGCCGCGCCCGCCGCAATCGACCACGCGCCTTGTCCAGCGAGAATGTCTCCGGCAGCGCGTCCTCCTCGCTGAGAAAAGCCAGCAGCGCCGCCGTCGCCGCCAGATACGATTGAATCGATTGTTCAGACAATCGTTTAGAATCTTTCTGCCATTGACCGGCGGGCCGCTTCTTCTTGAGCCAGCGCCAGAACTCGATCAGCAAGTCGCTGTCGTTGATGACTTCCAGTGTCAGTGCGCCTTCGTGCTGTGACTCCAGAAATTCGCGGAAGACCTTCGCGCCGGTTCGATAAGCGATCTGCGTCTTGGCCGAACCGATGTCGGCCAGAAATTTCTCGACGGCCTCAGCGTATGGGGTAGTGGGGGCTAATCTAGTTTTGGCAGGCATGGTCAACCTCATTTGGCCTATTATTTGTTCTAAGGTTTATTAGTTCAAATGATATTAAACCACAGGCCAGGGCGGCTTGTCAAGGCCGAGTGTGTCTCGGACATCTTCTCAACTGAGCCTGGACGCTCTCGCTGGATTGGCAAATCTCGGCGATTATCACGGTATTCTCGAATCGGCCAACGCTGAGATTCACCATGCGCCATCATGAATCAAACCCGTTACGCTCGGAGATTCATGTCCGGCTAGCCCGATTCACGCGGGAGAGCTGCATCGCATTGTCGGGTGCTACCGTGTGGCGCCGAAGAGAATCTTCGGCGCCGTCCGACGACGGCCAACTGGCCTGCGGCAAGCCGCCTTCATCAGTTCGATGGTTATTCGTTGACCGCCTTGCGATTTGCCTCAATTCATAGGATAATCATCGCGGTCGCGACCGCGCCGCAGCCGTATCGGGCCAACCCAGGCCGATCGCTGCGACGAAATTTGAATTGCACAAATAGAACTTTTGTGCTAAAATCACTTCCACACTTATTACGGGACAACACACCATCCATGAGCCGCATCACACACATCGACGGAACACCCACTCAGCAGCGCAATGCCATTCGCCGCAGCATCGCCGAGATTTTGCGGCGAATGATGGAAAAGAAAGCCGTCGACGACGAGACCAAAGACATGCTGGCCTTCATTGTCGTGGGCCTGCGCGGCATGAACGATTCGATCGATTCGTCGGCCACGGCGTGGGAAAAACGCGACTACTACCTCAAGGCCGATCAGCTGCGGCGCGAATGGCTGTGGCTGCCCGATACGGCCGATCGGCTGGAGGCGATCCTGCGCAGCAACGATTGGGCCACGGCGCCCATCGAACTGGCCGGCTTGGCCGCGCGCTTCTCCGATGTCAAGGTCGCAACGTTTACCAAGTCCCCTACCCTGTGGCAAGGTGCGTACAAGAAATTGCTCGCCGCGCCGCAGCGCAACGGGCGACGCTAGTGTCTAGACCTCGAAGGTTTTGAAAACCTTCGAGGTCTTCTTGATCAATATGCCGCGCACAATTCTGCACCTCGATCTCGACGCCTTCTTTGTCTCGGTCGAACTGCTGGACAAGCCCGAACTGCGCGGCAAGCCCGTGGCGGTGGGCGGCCAGGCCGATTCGCGCGGCGTGATCTCGTCGGCGTCGTATGAAGCGCGAAAGTTCGGGATCCGATCGGCTTTGCCGACGAAGCGAGCGCTGCAACTGTGCCCCGATTTGATTCTCCTCTCCGGCAATCACGCCAAATACAGCGAACACTCGCGCCGCGTCATGGACATGCTGCGCACCATCACACCGCAGATCGAGCAGATTTCCATCGACGAAGCCTTTCTCGACATCACCGGCACCGAGTTGTTGCACGGTTCACCAGATCGATTGGCCCACACGCTGCACGCTCGGGTGCGTGACGAATTTGGACTCCCCTGCTCTATCGGCGTAGCGAGCAATAAACTCGTCGCCAAGATTGCGACCGAGAAAGCCAAACCCAATAACGTCCTGATTGTGTCCGCCGGCGAAGAGGCCGCTTTCTTGGCCCCGCAGCCGATTCGCGCGTTGTGGGGCGTGGGACCGAAGACTGCCGAAATTCTCAAGGCGCTCGGCATCGAGACGATCGGTCAGATCGCCGCGACTCGATCGGATGTGTTGGCTCGTCGCATCGGTCAACATGGCGCGGATGAGTTGATCCGGCGGGCGCGCGGCCTCGATGATTCGCCCGTCGAAACAGACTATCAGGCCAAGCAGATCAGTCAGGAGATCACATTCGCGCGCGATGTGGCCGATGCGCGTCAACTGCGCATGACGATGCTCGAACTAAGCGAAGGCGTCGGCGCGCATTTGCGCGAGAGCGGTCAGGGCGCGCGCACGATTGCGATCAAGCTGCGCTACGGCGACTTCACGACGTTCACACGCCAGACCACCCTGCCCCAACCGATCGATCTGGATCAGCCCATTTTCGAGGCGGCGTGGGCGCTGTTCGAAGCGAACTGGACTAAGCGACCCATTCGTCTGCTGGGTGTGGCCGCGCGCCACTTCGCGCCGATGGCGCAGCAACTCGATCTGTTCACGCCGCGCGATGATCGGCTGGAGCGGCTCACGCACGCGGTCGATGAGATTCGTGACAAGTTTGGCAATAGCGCGCTCAAGCGTGCCTCGACCTTGCGGCGCAATTCGCGTCGTGATACAGATCGTGACCGCCCTGCCCGCTGATTTCGCATAGCATTTTTATTTTCAAAGAAATTCCGAACTAGAGTGAACTTCATAGCGTGTTCCCTACGCGAAAGACATCTCTAAGCATCACACACCAGCGATGCTATAATCCAGTCATGTCCACTATCTCTTTGACTCAACGCACTTTTCTAGAAGGACCCGCCGGCAGCGGTAAGACAACGCTCGCCACAGCCCATCTGCGCGATCTGATCGCCAGCGGTGTGCGAGGTGACAGTCTCTTGGTGCTGGCCCCTCAGCGCAGTCTGCTCAAGCCCCATCAGATTGCATTACATCAAGCGGATTTGCCCGCCGGTGAGCAGATCGATGCGTTGACGATTGGCGGCCTGGCGCGGCGCTCAGTCGATTTGATGTGGCCGGCAATTGCGGCTGAAAGCGGCTTCAAACAGCCCGATCGACCACCCACCTTCCTCACGCTGGAGACGGCACAGTATTACATGGAATTTGTCGTGCGTCCGTTTGTGGCCGAGCGCTTCTACTTCGAGCACGTGCGCGTATCGCCCGATCGACTGTACAGCCAGTTGCTGGACAACCTCAACAAAGCGGCGCTGGTCGGCTTTCCGCACGCCGAGGTTGGCAAGCGTCTCATCGACGCATGGGAAGGGCCGTCGGCGCAGACCATCACCTTTGCGCAAGTGCAGGACTGTCTCAATCGTTTTCGCGAGTATTGCCTGACGCATAATCTACTGGATTTTTCCCTGCAAATCGAGTTGTTCCGCGACTTGTTGAAGCGTGGCTGGTTCCGCGAACGACTCTTCCAGCGCTATCAACATCTCATCGTCGACAACGTTGAGGAGGACACGCCCGTCACACACGACCTCTTGCACGATTGGCTGCCGCACACGACTTCGGCGCTGATCGTGTACGATGCCGACGCGGGCTATCGATCGTTTTTGGGCGCCGATGCTCAATCGGGCTACAAGTTGCGCGAGAGTTGTGACAAGCAGATCGTTCTGACTCAATCGCACGTGACCTCGATCGACCTGCATCATTTTGAAGATCATGTTTCGCGCTTGCTGGGGGCGCATAGCGATCTGCCTATGCGAACGAACGGGCACACCGCGCTCGAATTCGGCGGCGGGCGTTTTCATCCGCAGATGATCGATTGGACCGTGGAGCATATCGTTGATCTGGTGAAACATCACAGCGTCGAGCCGCGCGACATCGTGGTGCTCGCGCCATTTCTGGGCGATGCGCTGCGCTTTGCGATCGAAGAACGTCTGCATCCGCATAACATCCCGACGCGATCGCTACGGCCCTCGCGCGCGTTGAACGAAGAGGCTGTCACGCGCGGCCTGATGACGCTGGCGGCACTGGCGCATCCCGATTGGCAGATCGTGCCCCCGCAGGCCGATGTGGCGCAAGCCTTGATTTTGTGCATCGCGGGCCTCGATCCGGCGCGCGGACATCTGCTGGCCGAACGGCTTTATCGGACCAAAGATGGCACAGCATCGTTCAATTCATTCGATGTGCTAAAGCCTGAACTGCAAGACCGCATCGGCTACGAGGTCGGCGCGAAGGTCGATCGATTGCGCGCATGGCTCAACGAAGTTCGATCGGGCGAAGCAAGGCCGCCGCTCGATCATTTTCTGGCAAAGTTGTTTGGCGAAGTGCTCTCGCAACCGGGCTTTGGTTTTCACGACAAAATCGATTCCGGCCGCATCACCGCGCAGATCGTCGAGTCGGCGCGCAAGTTCCGGCAGACCGTGAATCCCGATCCATATGCGGCCAGCGTCGATCCCAATGTCGCGCGCGATTACGTGCGGCTGGTGGCCGAAGGCGTCGTGGCCGCCACGTATGTCGTCAGCCCGTATGCCGAGACGCCGAATGCGGTGCTGCTCGCGCCGGCGTATACGTTTTTGCTTAGCAATGAATCGGTCAGTTATCAGTTCTGGTTGAATGCGGGCAGCCCCGCGTGGTGGGAGCGGCTGTATCAGCCGTTGACACATCCGTATGTTTTACGGCGCGATTGGCCGCGTGATCAAAAGTGGACGGATACCGACGAGCAAGAGGCGCGCCGTCTGGCGCTGTTGCGTCTGCTGCGCGGCTTAATTCGCCGCTGCCGCACGAAGATCTACCTCGCGATTAGCACGCTCAACGAGCAAGGCTTTGAAGAACGCGGGCCGCTGCTGGCGCTGGTTCAGCAGGTGCTGCGGGAGACGACTGGTTGATGTTGGCATTGGCCCCAAGTTTAGAGTAGAATGAGGTCAGGAGATTCACAATGAAAACAATTTCGCAACTCACTATCCCGCAGCTCGAAGCGTTGATCGAAAATGCGGTTGAGCGAAAAATAACCGAGATGCTCGGTGATCCTGACAAAGGACTTGAACTCAAGCCTGCGGTTAAAGCCAGACTGCGCCGCTCGATGGCTGCCGTTAAGCACGGTGAACGCGGCATCGCCGCCAGAGATGTCGCCAGAGACCTCGGACTGAAATGGTAAAAACCTATTCGGTCGAATTCAGGCCAGAGGCCCGCGACAGCCTGCGTCGGTTAAGCCCCGCCACAGCCCAACGCGTGCTCGACAAGATTAAGTGGCTGGCCGAGAACTTTGATCACGTGCCGCATGAAGCACTCACCGGTGAATTTAAGGGTCTGTTCAAACTGCGCACAGGTGATTATCGGGTCATTTACTCCATCGATAGCGCCGGCCGACTCATCATCGTCCACCTCATTGGTCATCGCCGCAGCGTCTACGAGCCGCGTTAAACGATCTGCCAATTGGCCTAACCAGGAGCGCAATGGCGAATGCAACTCTAGCCTTGCGCTCTTTACGTCGCTCGATGCACGCATCCGGGCGATTTACTATCGCCAACAAAACGACTCATGAACTCCGAATTCTCCATCAAACTCAACTGGACACCCGGTAATCACGATTCGGCCGCGCGCTGGGTGCTATCACACGCGCTGCGCAACAGACTCTGGATCGTGATCCTGCTCGTCGGCGCACTGGGCAATGGCCTGGGCGCGTCGCTGATGTTTGTCTACATCGGCCAGGCGTTCAACGCCGTCGCGCACCCGCCCATCAACTACTACGGACTGATCGGCGCGGCGGCGCTGGGTATTGCGGTGTCGCAGATCGTGCGCGGCATCCTGCAACTGGGCCGCAACTTCGGCAGCGAGGTCATCGGGCAGCGATTGGAGCGCGACGCGCGCCACGAGTTATACGCCAACCTGATCGGCAAGAGCATGACCTTCCACGATCAGCAGTCCGTCGGCGACGTGATGGCGCGCGCCACCAACGACGTGCGCGAAGTCAACCTGATGTTGAACCCCGGCTTCAATCTGGTGATCGGTTCGGCCATGTTTTTGATCGTGCCGCTGTTCGTCGTGCCCACACTGCACCCAGCGCTGATCGCCGTGCCGCTGGTGTATATCATCGCCTATTTCTTCACGCTGCAACGCTACTTGCGGCAACTACAACCGGCCACCGAAAACGTCCGCCGCCAGTTCGGCGATATGAACGCCGTGCTGGCCGAATCGATCGAAGGCATCGAGACCGTCAAAGGCGCGGCGCAAGAAGAACAGGCCATTGAGAAGTTCGAGTCGGGCGCGGGCGCGTATCGCGCTGCCTACGTGCGGCAGGGCTTCATCGAGGCGCGCTTCATCCCCCTGCTCCTGTTGGGCTTCGCCAACGCGCTCGGGCTGGCGCATTCGCTGATTCTGTTTCGACAGGGACTGATCGACATCGGCGATGTGGTGGCTTTTAACGGGCAGCTGCTGTTGTTCGGATTCCCTACGTTCACGTCGGCGTTTGCCTATCCGCAGATTGCGTCCGGCCTGTCGAGTGCGCGCCGCATCCTGGCGTTGATCAACGCCCAGAGCGATCTGGACGAAAATCGATCGGGCCACGCGGGCGAAATGAAAGGCGCGATCCAGTTCGATCACGTGACCTTCAACTACCGATCAGATACGCCCGTCCTTGACGACGTAAGTTTTGAAGCGCGGCCCGGCCAGACCATCGCCATCGTTGGACAGACGGGTTCGGGCAAGACCAGCATCATCAAGCTGCTCAATCGCATCTACGACACCAACGCGGGCCGCGTGCTCATCGACGGCCTCGACGTGCGCGACTGGCAACTGGCGGCGCTGCGCCCGCAAATTTCCATCATCGAACAAGACCTGTTTTTGTTCTCGCGCACGATTGCGGAGAACATCAAGTTTGGCAATATCAATGCCACGCCGGAACAGGTGGAAGCGGCGGCGAAAGCGGCGCAGGCGCATGAGTTCGTCATGAATTTTGCCGACGGCTACAACACCATCGTCGGCGAGCGCGGCGTGACGCTGTCGGGCGGGCAGCGTCAGCGCATCGCCCTGGCACGCGCGCTGTTGACCGATCCGAAGATTCTGATCCTCGACGACGCGACCAGCGCCATCGACAGCGCCACCGAAGATCAGATTCAGCAGGCCATCTACACTGCCGCGCGCGGGCGCACCACTATCCTGATCACGCATCGCCTCTCACAGATTCGCTGGGCGGATGTGATCGTCGTGATGCGCGGCGGCAAAGTCGCGGCCATCGGCTCGCACGATGAATTATTGGCGAAGTCGAAGGCGTATCAGAGAATCTTTGCAAGATGAAGCTAACGAGTAATGAGTAACGAGTAGAATACCGCTGGCGCAACGTACTCGTTACTCATTACTCATTACGGAGTTGACATGGGTATGTTTGGCGGCCTCAATGCCGAGGCTTATGATCGCAGCTATACCGATCGGGCGCTGCTGGCCCGCATCTTCAAATACTTCAGC
Source organism: Chloroflexota bacterium (assembly GCA_016219235.1). The sequence goes on along the minus strand of JACRBO010000142.1, from coordinate 233 downwards.
GCCTATCGCCGGCGCATGATCCTCGTGTCGATCGCGACCGTGGCCATGGCGATCTTTGGCGCGCTGAACCCGTTACTGGTGTCAGACGGCGTTGAGTCGCTGGTCAACGTGCAGACGGATTTGTATCTGCTCGGCCTGATCGCCGTGGTATTGCTAATCGGCGTACTGAACTGGGTGGCGAACTGGGCGCGGCGCCGGCTGACCGCCACGATTACGGGCGATGCGGTGCTGGC
>JACRBO010000122.1 GCA_016219235.1 Chloroflexota bacterium | reverse complement strand
GCATGCCAGCGCCACCGCGCCGATCAGCACCCACGGCAGGGTCGCGCGTCGCCCGAAGAGCGGGCGTTGTTGGATGATCAGTTCAATCAGCGCCAGCAATAACGGCAGCCACGCCGCCGCTGCAATGATCATCGTGAACACCACGCTGACGATGTAGAAGCCGCTCAGTTGATAAGCGATTGCCCCAAACGCACTGCCCAGGCGACCAATGCCCAGCACGCGGCAGAAGGCGTACATGAACGCGCCCGCCAGAAACAACTGCGAGACCGTGAACCAGCCGTAGGCATTCGCGAGAGGCAAAACGTAGAAGATAACGGAGAAGGGATAATACGCGGAATGCTGGCCGTTCGCCAGAAACGGCGCGCCCGCAAACAAATTGGGATTCCACAGCGGCGCGTTGCGCTGCTGAATCGACTCGACGATGAACTTCTTCCAGGCGTACTTCTCGAGAACCAGGTCGCTCAGCAGTTGATTCTGCGGCACCTGCGCGCCGAACTGATCGGCGGCGGCTTGCCACGGCTGAAACTGGAAGAGATTATCCGCGGGCAGCAGCGTCTGCCCGCCCACCGTCACCGACCAGAACAGCATCAGCGGCAGGACAAACAGCAGGGCCAGAATCAGCAGATCAGCGCGGCGAGAGCTTAACATCGATTGGAGTTTGGAGATTAGAAATTGGACGTTGGACGTTGGAGGAACGCATTAAGCACTATGAACTATGCATTATGCATTGAGCATTGAGCATTGTTCACTGTACATTTCTATGTCGCCAGCCTACCTGCCACACGCGCCAGGCCGCTTCCAGCTTCACCGGAATGCTCATCTTGCTCTGGCCGATGCGGCGATCTTCAAAGTAAATAGGAATCTCGATCACGCGCAGGCCCAGGCGCTGGCTCAAGTACGACATTTCGACCTGGAACACATAGCCGTTTGACTTCACCCGCTCCAGTTGAATCCGCTCCAGCGCCGAACGTGTCCAGCACTTGAAGCCCGCCGTCGCATCATGTACTTTCAGGCGCAGGATCGCGCGCGCGTACACGTTGGCCCACGCCGACAGCAGCACCCGGCCGGCCTCCCACTTCTCGTCGTGCCCGCCGCCGCTGACGTACCGCGACCCCACGACTACATCACACTCTTCGGACTTCTCCAGCATCGTCGGCAGATAATGCGGCGAATGCGAGAAATCCGCATCCATCTGGATGATGCGATCGTAGCCCTGCTGAATCGCCCAGCGGAACCCGTCGACATACGCGCGGCCCAGGCCCCGCAAACCGGTGCGATGAAGCACGTGCACCCGATCGGAGTCTGCCGCCAGCCGATCGGCAATCTGCCCCGTCCCGTCCGGTGAGGCATCGTCCACAATCACCATATCTACGGGCACAGCCAACGCCAGCACAGCTGCGGCGAAATGAGCAATATTGTCGGCTTCATTGTACGTCGGTACGACGACGAGCGCTGTCATAGATCACCCCGGCGTGAGATTATACCATCCTCAGCCCTGCCCAAAACAAAAAGCCCTTCGCGGCGCGAAGAGCTCTGACGATTCGGCTCAAACTTCTACAGCGGTTGCACTGAATGCAAACCCGCCGCTTTCAGCGCCTCTTTGTCGGCGTACGGGCCGTTTTGCTCCGTAATCACCCCCACCGAGAACTTCAAAGCCGGCGGTGGTTCGTCATGCGGCCCGCGCTCTTTGGCCGGATAGAAATAATGCACGGCCTGCCGGATGCGTGTAGCCAGCCGCTCGCGCAGGTCCGCGCCGCGCGTCGCCTCGCTGACGATCACAAAATGCGTGTCACTCAACTGGCCCACAAACGACGACTCGCCGTCAATCTGGCCTTCGTTCGCCGTATTGTTCATCATCAAGGCCAGCGCCCGCAGCGCATCGTCGCGCGCCACAAAGCCATAGCGGTCGGCAAACGCATCCAACCCGCCCACATTGATAGTCAACAGCGCCCAGTTGTGATGTGTCAGCATCACGCGCAGCCGTTCTTCCACCAGATCGTCAAACGGCAGGCCGGTTACCGGATGCACTAGCGTCTGATATTTCGAGCGCCGCAGGATGTTGCGCACGCGCAGCCGCAAATCCTGGATGTCAAACGGTTTGGTGATGTAATCGACCGCGCCCAGTTCCAGCCCCGACAGCCGATCACTGCGTTCCCGCTTCTCGGTCAGAAAAATCACCGGGACATTTTGCGTGCGGCGGTGGGCGCGCAGCCGCTTACATACTTCATAGCCGTCCATATCCGGCAGCCGGATATCCAGCAAGATTAGATCGGGCAGCAAGTCCTGCTGCGCCATCCGCACGGCATCCTGCCCCCAGGCCACCGCCACCACATCGTAGCCCTGAGCTTCAAAATACGCCGTCAGCATCTCGGCGGTATCGCGATCATCTTCTACTACCATCATCTGTAGACGATCGGTCATAAGCTCTCTCCACCACCATTATCCATCGCGATTCCCGGACCGCGTTCTCTCAGCATACAAACGTAAAACCCGCCGAGCGGGTTTTACGGATATCGTTCGATCCGGCCTGGGCGGCAATCGCCGATCGAGCGGTGGACGGTTCAACTACCCGACCGGCTCTTTATAGACGGCAAACACGCACGCCTTGTCGCCCATGGCGATGCAGTGCGTCTCATCCACGCGGAATTCTTTGCCGCCGCTAACCCAGCGCAGCGCCTCTTGCAGCACGCCCGTCGAAACGTGACACACCGGTTTGTCTGTCTTGCGGCCCCAGCAGATCGGGCAACGATCGATGAAGTAATCGAAATGATCGTCCTTCTCTTCCACCCGGCTGATCTGATCGCTGACCTGCGTAAAGATGCCGGCCACGGCGGGCAACCCCATCTTTAGCTTCGCGCCTAGCGGCAGCACTTTGAAAGCCAGATCGCCGACGCCGGCCATGGCGCCAAAGCTCTGCAGCCCGCGCGCAAACGACGCTCGCCCGCCGCGCAGCGCCAGCCCACGCCCGCCGCGTGGCCCATACATCTCTTCCAGCGCCGTGTTTAACGAGGTAAACGACGAAAAGTCAAACTCTTTCTCAAGATTATCGGGGGGATAATTATCGATCAGATAAGACAGTCGCGCCATATTCAACACGGCATTCAAGCCGTTTTTACCCATGATCTCTTCCATCGCCTGCAAGAAAATCCGGGTCATCCTGTTGGGATAGTAATAGCCGCTATTTTGGATAGGATCCATGGAACCTCCTGCGAATCGATCGGAATGTGTGATCAGATCCGCTGTTGACAATTCTAACCAAAAACCACGGTTAGGTTATCACATCCTAAATTCATTGTCAAGCGAACGCGCTCTAAAACGAGTGTGTTATAATCCTGCCGCCCAAGTCCGAACCATGCTTACCGATTATCGTGTCCGCCAGCGTGAATACTTACTGGAAATCAGCCGCGCCCTGACCGCGCAGTTGGACCTGAACTCGGTGCTGCGCCGCATCCTCAATGCCGCCGCTGAGCTATTGTCCAGCAATGTCGGCCTCATCGTCCTGCGGCAGGACGATGGCTCGTTTGCGCCGCGCGCCAGCTACGGCATTCCCGCCCCGCTTCTGTCGATTTTTGCCGCGCTGTGGGCCGACGCGCCCGAACGCGACGCCAACGGCAGCTGGATCGTGCCTCAACTCGATCGGAAAGTGGCCGCCATCGCGCGCACCAGCGAGTTCGGCTTGCGCTATACCGTCGCCCTGCCCATGATCGTCGGCGATCAACTCGTTGGCTTGATCTATATATTTCGCGCCTACAGCGGCATGTACAGCGTCAACGATCGGCAGATGCTGCAATCGTTCGCGGATCAGGCCGCCATCGCCGTGCACAACGCGCAGTTATATCAGCAGGTCTCGCGCGAAAAGCAGCGCCTCGACGCCATCATCGACGCCACCGCCGACGGCGTGCTGATCCTGGACACTGCCCTGCGCATCACGGTGTTCAATCGCGCGCTGTCGCGTCTGCTGAACGTGGATGCCGAGCAAGTCATCGGGCTGGCGCATGACGACACGATCGTGATCGAGCCGAAGCGCGCGGGCTTGACGTTAGCGGAAGCGATCGCGGGCGGCTGGCCGCTAAGCGATAGCGCGGCCATCTACGTCGAAGGCGATCTGCGCAAAGCCGATGGCTCACACGTGCCCGTCGGCATGACCTACGCCGCGCTGTTCGATCGCGAGGAGCACATCGTCAACGTCATCGCCAATGTGCGCGACATGACGCGCCTGCGCGAAGCCGACGATCTGAAAAACACCTTTATTTCCGTCATTTCGCACGAACTCAAAACGCCGGTCGCTTTGATCAAAGGCTATGCGGGCACGCTGCGGCGCGAAGACGCCCGTTGGGACGCGCGTACCGTGCGCGACAGTGCGGCCATCATCGAGGAAGAGGCCGATCGGTTGACGCAGCTGATCGATAATTTGCTGGATGCTTCGCGCTTGCAAGCGGGCGCGCTCAAACTCAACATCAGCGATGTGGCGCTCGATCAACTGGCGAAGCATATCGTGGAGAAGTTCAGCGTCGAAGCAGCGCAGCATCCGATCGCGCTCAACTTTCCGCCCGATTATCCGACCGTGCCCGCCGACGCCACACGCCTGGAGCAGGTGTTGAGCAATTTGATCAACAATGCCATCAAGTATTCGCCCGCCGGTACGGCGATTACGCTGGCGGGGCAGGTCACGCCGCGCGAAGTGATCATTACCGTCGCCGATCGCGGCATCGGCATCCCGCTGGAAGAACAGTCGCGCATCTTTGAGCGCTTCTATCGCGTGGACGACGCGCTCACGCGGCGCACGCAGGGCAGCGGGCTGGGGCTGTACCTGGCCAAAGCCGTCATCGAGGCGCATCGTGGCCGCATCTGGGTCAAGAGCGTGCCCGGCCAGGGCGCGACGTTTGCGTTTGCATTGCCGAGAGAGTGAAGTAGTAGGTTAGTAGATGAGTAGACAAGTAGATTAGCAGTCAAGGCAATCAGCAGTTAAAAATCATCAATCAGAAATGAGGTTGTATGCCCTTTCCACCTGTTAATACCCAAATCGCCTGCCCATTCTGCCGCCAGCCCATCACCATCCAGGTGCGGCAAATCATCGACGTCAACGAGGAGCCGCAGCTTAAGCGCGACCTGCTAAGCAACCGGCTCAACGCCTTCAACTGCCCGGTGTGCAAGAACGCCGGCGCACTCGCCACGCCGTTTCTGTACCACGACGCGGATAAAGAACTGGCGCTGTTGTTCATCCCCATGAACCTCAACGTCAAGGAAGCCGATCAACAGCGCATGATTGGCCGGCTGACGCAGGCTGTGCTGACCAATCTGCCGCCCGAAAAGCGTAAGGCGTACCTGCTTCAGCCGCAACAGTTCTTCAACATCAAGACGCTGATCGAGACCATCCTGCAGGCCGATGGCGTGACGCCTGAAATGTTGGCCGCCGAAGAAAAACGCGTGGAGTTCGTTCAGCAATTGATGGAGACCACCGACGATGCCGCGCTGGATATGCTCATTCGCGCGCACGACGCCGACGCGGACATGACCCTGTTCCAGCTGATCACGTCCGCATTGATGGGCGCGTCCGCCGATCGGCAGTCGATGGAGTTTAACCGGTTGGCGCACGTGCGCGATCGTCTGCTCAACCTGACCACGCTCGGGCAGCAGCTCAATCAGCAGCAGCAGGTCGTCGATGCGTTCACGGCCAATCCCTCGCGTGAGACGCTGCTGGCACAGCTCGAAGCCGCCGCCGAACCCGAAGTGCGCGAAGCGCTGCTGGCGATGGGCCGCTCGTTCCTGGACTATCCGTTCTTCCAGGCGCTCACCGGCAAGATCGACGCCGCCAAAGCGGCCGGTCAGACCGCCGAGGTCGATCGGTTGACAGTGCTGCGCAAGGAGATTCTGGCCGTGCGCGACAAGATCGATGCGCAGGCCAAAGTCGCCGTCGATGCGAAGATCGCGCTGTTGCGCGAACTCGTGGCCGCGCCCGTGGAAGAACTGGAAAAGCGGCTGCAAGCGCGGATGCAGGACGTGGACGATCTGTTCTTTGAATTGCTCACGCAGAACTTGCAGGCTGCGCAACAACAAAACGATCAGGCGGCGCTGGCGCGACTGCAAGCCATCGGCGATGCGGCCATGCGCGTGATGCAGGCCACGCAGCCGCCGGAAGTACGCTTCATCAACACCCTGCTCCAGATCGAGTATCCCAATCAGACGCGCGAGTTGCTGGAACGCAACAAGCAAGTGCTGGGGCCGGAGTTGATCGGCTGGATGGAAGGCTTAGTGGAAGAACTGCGTGAAGATGGCCGCGCTCCGGCCGCCGAGCGACTGCTGCTCGTCATCGCGCAGGCGAAGGAAATTGCGGGGTTAAGTCTGGCGGCGTAGGTCTCACGCGAAGAAGCAAAGAAAACACACGGGCGCTGATGAAGCGCCCGTGTGTTTGATTCCTGACTATTAGTCGATCAGAGATCGACCCACTACTGACCGCGTTGAAGGCGGGTGACAGTTGCGCTGTCGGCCTCGACTTCAATCACGACATCACCGCCGCGTCGATTGACGTAGTCGCGCGGCCCATAGTTGATGCGCCAATACCCGCCATCACCGGCCTGTTGCGAGATGGTCACCAGGCTGCGCGCGACATCCACCCCCGCCTCGCGAGCGCGCCGGTTGGCCGCCGCCATCACCCGCGCCAACGACACCGCCAGATCATCTTGTAATACGTCTGCGCCCAGGACCATTGCACCCATGTTATACCTCCTCCGGTCTAAACAACACTTCGCCTGTTTCTTCGATCTCGCGCACCTGTCCGTGTGGTGTAATCAAGTATATCACTTCATGCGAAACAACAAACTCACCAACGTAATTCTCGCCCTTTAAGTCAGGATCGTCGTGGACGGCTCGCCGATCGGTTTCACCCGGTTCTTGCAGATAGTCCTGCCCGATGTTCGGATGGGTGTGGAATGAGGCCACAATCTCAGCCTCTTCAATTCTACACCCGATATGCGGCGGCACATCAATCGCATCCGGACCGCCGCGCGGCCAGCGTACAACCTTCAGAGCACCGGTTGAGTCAATAACAACAAAGCTGCCTTCTTCATGTCGATTCACTGTACCCGGCTGTGAGTCCAACCAGGCATTTTTAAGCGCGGCCCGAACAATCGGCTGAGATAAGAGCATTCGTGCAGAATACTTCATGGCCTATCATCCAACCTGAACCCGTGCCCGCGCACCGTCACCAGATACTCGTGATCTTTGTCCACTTCAGCCAGTCGATCGCGCAGGCGGCGCACCAGCGCGTCGATGGCCTGCTCGGTGATGCCAGCCTCATCGGATTCCGGCCACACCGCCGCGATGACTTCCTCGCGCGTGATGACTTTGCCCTTGCGCTCCCACAGCGCTTCCAGCAAGCGATATTGCGACAGCGACAACGGCGGATCGAGCACCGCGCCGTTGACCCACACCTGTCTTTGGCTCTTGTTCAGCCGCAGCCCCGGCATCGAGATTTTCAGAATCTCCTGCGTCAACGGCAGGGTCGCTTCCGCGCCGACGAAGAGCAGCTTCACGCTCAACGCGATCTGAATCTCATCGCCGTCTTGCAGATGCACACTGCCGCGCACGGGCGCGCCGTTGACGTACGTGCCGTTCTTGCTGCCCAGGTCTTCCACGGCGTAGCCCATCTCATCGTGGACGATACGCAAATGATAGCGGCTCACCTGCCGATCGGGCAGCACCACGTCGCACTCCTCGCCGCGCCCGATCGTCAACACGGACTTCGCCAACGGCCAGCGCTTGCCCGCCAGTTGACCCTCTTGCACCACCAAAATAGGGACCGAACTATCTTGCATGCGTGCCTCCAATGGTTAGGCAAGATGGCCTCTTGCCCATACGTTGCCTGTAAAGTAATCAGCAGAGCGGGCTCCCATGCCCGCGTATCCGGCGGCGTGGGAGCCGCCTCTGCTGACGCATCTTGCCCAACGTTGCTTGACAAGCCCCTCGATGTCAGTTAAGCTCTGCGCCGGAGAAGAAGAACACATGTTGACCCCCGGCGCTGTCCTGCGCGGGCGCTACAAGATCGTCGCGTCGATCGGGCAAGGGGGCATGGGTGCGGTGTACGAGGCCGAAGATCACGTCCTCGCGGGCCGCCGCTGTGCCCTCAAAGAAGTCAAGCTCGATCCGAACATGACGGACGAAGCGCGCCGCCAGGCTCAAGAACAATTCTATCGTGAAGCCAGCGTCCTCGCGCGTCTCGATCATCCCACGCTGCCCAAAGTCTCCGACTACTTCTCCGAAGACGACATCGACTTCCTGGTCATGGACTTTGTGCCGGGCCGCGACCTGAAAGACATCATGAACGAGGCGCGCCGCGCTGGGCAATTTCTGCCCGAAGCCGATGTCTTGAACTGGGCCGCGCAATTGTGCGATGCGCTGGCCTATCTGCACCGGCAGGAACCCGCCATCGTCCATCGCGACATCAAGCCCGCCAACATCAAACTCACGCCCGACGGCCACATCAAACTCGTCGATTTTGGCCTCGTCAAGATCATGGCCGACGACGACGAGAACCGCACGCTGACCGTTGTGCAGGGGCGCGGCACCGCGGCCTACACGCCGCTGGAACAATATGGCGGCGACACGACCGGCCACTCGGAAGTGCGCAGCGATCTCTACTCGCTGGGCGCGACGCTCTATCACCTGCTCACCAATCAGCCGCCGCTGGACGCCAAACAGCGCTTCCTCAATCCGACCAAGTTGCAGACGCCGCGCAGTCTCAACCCGGCCATCAGCCTTAATACGGAGCGCGCCCTGCTCGCCGCCATCGCCATGCATCCCGATCAGCGCCCGGCCACGGTCGATGATTTCCGCACGCTGCTCTTCAACTCGGCCACACCGCTGCCCGTCATCAACCGCCCGATCGGTTTGCGGCGCGATCCGGACGTGCGCTGGCCGGACGCCATGCAGCACAATCGAGGCCTCATTGCCGCCGTCATCAGCCTGATCCTGCTGGCCTTCGTCGTCACCTGGGTCGCCGCCCCGATCGAATCTTCCGGGCCGATCACGCCTACCCCGGCCATTACCGCTACACCGCGCTAATCATTTTTGTCATTAGTCATTCTTCATTTGTCATTGATCAATTCTTCGCTCGGCCCACACCAACAACACCGTCCCGCCGAT
>JACRBO010000121.1 GCA_016219235.1 Chloroflexota bacterium | reverse complement strand
GCAGTTGAGTGAAGTGAAACAACTCGCGCAGATTCATCGTCAACAGCACGCGCCGGTTGAAGGCATTGGGCACCACGTAGGCGGCTTCGTGCGGATACTGCTCGGCCAGCGTGCGATAGGCAGCGGCGGCGGCCTCCATGGTGTGCCGGTACCGATCGGCAAAACCGGCGTCCACAAAGGCCTGCGGCACGGTGTAGCCCAGGTAAATGCCCAGCGGCTGCGGCGTCTGGGTCATGATGCGGTGTCGTTTGACGTCAAAGTATGCGCCCTGATCCATCACGCAATCGAAGGTGCAGGTCGTATGTTCCAGTTCGCGCAGCGGCGCATCGAAGTCGCCGCGTTCGTGTAGTGCCGCCTGAATGATCGCCGCTTGCTCATCGGCGGGCAGGGCGCGCACATGATCGAGCGTCTGCGTGTAATCGGCGTGGCTCAGCGCATACAGACACGCGGCGGCCACGCGCGTCACCGCATCGGCATCGTAATCGATCAGCGCCGCGGCCTCGATCGATTTAGCGGAAGTATCGGGCGGAAAGACGCGCGACTTCAGCCCCAGATCGCAAATGTGCTGCGCCGCATGGGCGAGATAGTCGCTGCGCGCTGCGTACTTCACCAGCGTGGGCACTTCGCTTTGCGCCACCTGCTTCATCTCTGCGCCGATAGCGCGCGCTTCTTCCAACGGATGCGACAGCAATTTGGTGATCGCATGTTCCAGCACGCGCGCATTAGCCGTCATACCCACATTTGCCAGCGTGGCCGTAGGCAGCAGGTAGCGACAGTTGTCGATCCATTTGCTGCGGATGCGGCCTTCGTAACGCTTCTCCGCTTCACCGTCGTGGCGCGGATACTTGCGCAGGATGACTTCGCGCACCGGCTCGATGCTGTCAAAGTACGTGTCAAACAACAGGTGGATCGTGTCGGTATACAACGCCGCATGCGGCGAGTGGGCGATGGCGGGCGGCGTGTAGAAGGCGTCCCGATCGAAGATCTGATACCGCGTGGACTTCTCGGTATACGAGGCGAGCCGGTTGCTTTCGATCGCTTCGATCGCCAATCGGGAGACGTTCTCAAACGCCAGATGCAGCACCGCGTGCTCGGCCACGCTGGCATGACCGTAACCTACTACCCATTTCTCGTGAAACTCGGCCGATTTTTCATCGCTGAGTTCGGCCGCGATGTCGCGGAACGACTCCGGCGAGCGGCTGGTTTTGGCAAAGGCGACGGCGATGACTTCCGGGCTAAGTTCTTTGGGATCGAGCAGATAGATGTCACGTTCTTTCATGGCCCCTCCAGAGAAATGCATAATGCTTAGTTCATAGTTCATAATGCGTAATGCGTGATGCGTAACGCACATCGGGGAGGGCTGTGAATTATGAACTATGAATTATGCACTATGAATTCATGACTCATTTCTCTAGTGCGCGCCACGTCCCGATTGATCTGCGCCACCAGTTCTGGCACCCCGCTGAATTTCTGCTCGCCGCGCAAAAAGGCTACAAAATCCAGCGTGACGTTGATGCCGTACAGGTCTTTGTCGAAGTCGAGCACGTGCGCCTCGATGGTGCGCTGCGTCTGATCGGTGACGGTGGGGCGCGTGCCGATGTTGACCGCCGCGGCGTGCGGAATGTGGCCCACCCAGGCGCGGCAAGCGTAGACGCCATTGCCGGGCACAGCGTGTTCCGGCCACACATCCAGATTGGCAGTCGGGATGCCGATGGTGCGGCCGCGGCCGTCGCCAGCCACCACCCGCCCGCTCAGGCGGAACCAACGACCCAGCAAGCGTGCGGCGTGTGCCACATCGCCCTGCCGCAGCGCTGCACGAATGCCGCTGCTGCTGATCACTTCGCCGTCATTGGTGATAGGTTCGACAGTCTTCACGGTGAAGCCGCGTGTGTCGCCCAGCCGCGCCAAAAACTCCGCGTTGCCTTCGCGTTGATAGCCCAGCGCAAAATCATGGCCGATCCACAACTCACGTATGTGCAGCCTCGCGACCAGTTGATCGACAAACTCGGCGGCGCGCACTCGCGCGGTCTCCGACGTAAACGGCCACTCGATCAACAGATCGACGCCCGTCTGGTTGATCTGCACTAGTTTCTCTTCGGGCGAGGTCAGATAAAACGGCTGGGCACGCCCCAGCACCACGCTGGGATGTGGAAAGAACGTCATCACCACCGCCGCCCGATTGGCCTTCAGTGCCGCCTCGCGCACCCCGGCGATAAGGCTCTGATGCCCGCGATGCACGCCGTCAAACGAGCCAATGGTTACCACCGATTCTTCAGTCAGTTGAGCGTCTTCAAGGTCGTGAATCAGTCGCATAGTTCAGGCAAGTAGACAAGGAGATAAGGAAACAAGATTCATTGCACATTGTTCATTGTCAAGACTTTTTCCGCGCGCCACCAGTGCTTCTTTTGATCGAAGGTGAGCAGGGCGATCAATTCGCCGTTCTCGTCGTAGGCCCGGCAGCGCGTGCCGATCAAATCCAGCGCTTCGATGCGGCCGCCGGTAACAGCGCGCTGTCGCTGCGCGGCGTTGACGATGACTTGGGGCCAATCGCTTAACGCTTCGTCGATCGATCGCAGATAGTTACTGTTGTTGCCATCACGCGCTGCCGCTTCGAACTCGGCCAATCCGATGGCTTGATCCAGGCTGAACGGCCCGACCAGGGTGCGGCGTAAAGCGATCAGATGCGCGCCCGTGCCCAGCGCCGCGCCCAGATCATGCGCCAGCGAGCGGATGTACGTGCCCGCCGAACTGCGCACATTGATGGTGACATCCGGCGACTGATAATCGATCAG
>JACRBO010000120.1 GCA_016219235.1 Chloroflexota bacterium | reverse complement strand
GGCGACGGTTGGGCGTACGACATCGGCTATGGTGGTCTCGACCACGTCATCGCTTCAGGCCGCAACATCAACATCCTCGTGCTCGATACGGAAGTGTACTCGAACACCGGCGGTCAAGCTTCGAAGTCCACACCGCGCGCGGCTGTGGCGAAGTTCGCCGCCGGCGGCAAGCCGCTGGGCAAGAAAGACCTGGGCCGGTTGGCGATGACGTACGGCAATGTCTACGTCGCGCAGATCGCCATGGGCGCCAATGATGCCCAGACGATCAAGGCCATCGTCGAAGCCGAGTCCTACGACGGCCCGTCGTTGATCATCGCTTACTCGCACTGCATCAACCACGGCATCAACATGGCGAAGGGCATGGAGCAGCAGAAACTGGCCGTGCAGTCGGCCTACTGGCCGCTGTTCCGCTTCGACCCGCGCCGCGCCGCGCACGGTGAAAATCCGTTTGTACTGGACAGCAAAGCGCCCGCGCTGCCGCTGGACAAGTACATCTACAATGAGACGCGCTATAAGATGCTGACGCAGAGCAAGCCGGAAGTTGCCGCGCAGCTGCTGGAAGAAGCGCAGGGCGATGTCATCAAGAAGTGGCGACTGTACGAACAACTGGCCGCGATGAATTACAGCGGCAACGGCGATGCGGCGACGCAGATTAAGGTGACGAAGTGACAAGATGATACGCTGAAGGGATGACAGGATGATCAGTTCGCAAGATCATCTTGTCATCCGCCGCGCTTTTTTGCGGCGCGTCATCTTGTCATCTTGTCAGCGAATGCAAGGAGCTACCAATGATCGACTTAACCACCACCTACATGGGTCTCACCCTCAAGAATCCGCTCGTGCCGTCGGCGTCGCCGCTGTCGAAGTCGCTGGATACGATGAAGCGGCTGGAAGATCACGGCGCGGCCGCGATTGTGCTGTACTCGCTGTTTGAGGAGCAGATCGAGCACGAGAGCAAAGAACTGAATCACTATCTGACCTACGGCGCGGAAAGCTACGCCGAGGCCGTGTCGTACTTCCCCGATCTGGGCGAATACAACCTGGGGCCGGATCAATATCTCAATCACATTCGCAAGGCCAAAGCCGCTTTGCAGATTCCCGTCATCGCCAGCCTGAACGGCATCTCGAAGGGCGGCTGGACGCGGTATGCCAAATTGATGGAAGAAGCGGGCGCGGACGGGATCGAACTCAACGTCTATCACATCCCGACCGATGGCTTTGTCAGCAGCGGCGCGGTCGAGCAGATGTACCTCGATCTGGTGCGCGAAGTCAAAGCCACCGTCCAGATTCCGGTCGCCGTGAAGATGATGCACTTCTTCAGCAGCATTCCCTACATGGCCATCCAGCTCGATCGGGCCGGGGCCAACGGGCTGGTGATGTTCAATCGCTTCTATCAGCCGGACATCGATCTGGAGAATCTGGAAGTCGTCACCAACCTCACGCTCAGCAGCAGCTACGAACTGCGCTTGCGGCTGCGCTGGGTGGCGATCATGTTTGGTCAACTGGTGGCCGATATGGCCGTGACCGGCGGCGTCCACACCGCCGAGGATGTCGTCAAGGCGATGATGGTTGGCGCGAAGGTGACGCAGCTGGCGTCGGTGCTGCTGCATAACGGCGTGCCGCGCCTCAGCGACATCCTGGTCGACTTGCAGCGCTGGCTGGAGACACACGAGTACGAATCGATCGCGCAGATGCAGGGCAGCATGAGCCAGCGGCACGTGGCGAATACCGCCGCCTTTGAGCGCGCCAACTACATGAAGGTCTTGCAGGCGTTTGAAGTGAATATGGAGTAGCCGCCATAGATGCAGGGCACTTCGTGAGCCAGCGTCACGTGGTGCGACAGAAGAAAAGAAAACTCCGGGGGCTGATGACAGCCTCAGGAGTTTTTTGCATATAGATGTGCAGACCTTAGTTTTCAAGGAGATCACAGCATGCGTTTCGCAAGTCGATGGTTCAAGCAGATCATCATCGTAGTGGCAGTACTGGGTTTACTCACTTCAGCGTGGCCGGGGGTGGCGCAGGGCACATGGCTTGTGTCCACACACTCCACAGTCCTAACCAACGTCTCGCTTCTAACCTTTGTGTCATGCGCCAATGTGAGCAATCTGGAAATCTACACCGCCTCGGCGGACGGCGCCAACCTCGCTCAGAGGACCAACACACTTGGTAGCAACTATGTGCCGCGCTTCAATAACAACGCCAGTCAAATCGTTTTCATCTCCACCCGCGATGGCAACCAAGAAATCTACATCATGGGGGCGGATGGTTCTAACCAGACCCGCTTGACGAACACGCCAGAAAACGAAGCCGCGCCAACCTGGTCGCCCGATGGCTCAAAGATTGCCTTCAGCGCGCTAGTGTCGGGCAATACTGACATTTATGTGATGAACGCCGACGGTACCGGCCGGACTCGCCTTACGACCAGAACGGCTGAGGATACAAGCCCGACCTGGTCACCCAATGGGACACAAATCGCGTTTTTGTCCGGCTTTGGCAGCTCTGATATGGATTTGTGGTTCATGACCGCGAACGGATCGGGCCAACACCTGCTGGCATCGGCATCTTTGCTGGATAGCCCGCGCTGGTCGCCCGATGGCACACGGCTGGCCGTTACCGCTGACGGCAATAGCGATGGTTGGACCGAAGTAGCCTACCTCAACACGGATGGCACGGGGCTCACTTTTCCGGCTGGTTTTGCGTCAAATAGTTACACACATTTCACCCCGGCCTGGTCGCCAGACAGTCAAGCCATTGCCTTTGCCAATGAGTATTGGCCGCTAGTCGGGGGAACCTACTCCATGACCGCTTCGTATATCGATGCGGTCAACCTGAACGATCACTCAATAACGCGCTTGATTCCGACGAGCTGTTTTGTCTCGCCCGACTGGCAGACTTCCGACTCATCCGATCTGACACCACCGACATCTACGGCCAGTTCTCCCGCACACGCCGTTGCGCCTCAGTTTCTTGTGACTTGGAGCGGTAGCGACGCAACGTCGGGTGTCGCCTCCTACGACATTCAATATCGTGATGGTGCATTAGACCAATGGATCGATTGGATCACCTCGACCACTCAGACCGCTCTGCAGTTCAACGGACAACTCGGTCACACCTACTACTTCCAATCACGCGCCCGCGACAAGGCCGGTAACCTCGAAGCCTATCCGAACGGTGAGGGCGACACCCTCACCACCACACCGCTCTACGCTTTGACCGGCACCATCAAAGGCAATCGCGCTCAGGCCATCGCTCTGGCGCAGGCCCAGACCACGCCCGCCGCGCTCAACCAAGTCAAGACCGATCATCTCGGCAACTTCACGCTCTACTACAACCTCAGCGGCACGCTATCGCTCTCCGCCACGCGCACTGCTTTCGGCACTCTGCCGCCGATGTTAAACGTTGTCGTCTCTGATACGTCCTCAAGCCCGATCATCTACCTGCCCCCGCTCGATGATCAGATCAGCGACGGTCATTTCGAAAGCGGCAATCTATCCGCCTGGAACCCGAGCGGCTTGCTCATCCCGACGATCACCACCACCGCACACACCGGCAGCTATGCGGCCATACTGGGCGGCAGCGTCCCCTCGGACATGATCAGCAGCGGGCCGTACCTCAGCACCATTGAGCAAACGATCACCGTGCCGCTGACGCTGACCGATGGCACATTATCGCTGCTGTATAAAGTTACCGCCGCTGATCCGCTCAGCGACACACTCATAGCCTATCTCGTCGGCCCGGCTGACACGCTGACACTCACATTGCCCATCACGGTGGCGGATTGGACCCATCAGTGGTTCGACGTTTCCGCGTGGACTGCACCCACCGCCACCTTGCGGCTTGAACTATCAACGCCCGATAAAGAGCGCGCCGTCGGCGTCCTCATCGATGAAGTCACCTGGGGTTCCTTCGTCGGTGGCTCACACCCGATCTATCTGCCGATAATCGCTCGGTAGAAATCTCAGCCAGAGTCTTTAGTTCAAGGAGAAAATGTCATGCGCTCTGCAAGTCGCTGGTTTAGGCAAGTCGTCATCGTAGCAGCAGTGCTGGGTTTGTTGACTTCGGCTGGGCCGAGTGTGGCGCAGAACGAGCAGCAGTTAGATTTACAAGCCATTTCCGGTCTTAAAAACCGCATCCGTCTAGACGATCTGCCGCCAATACTGGACAAGACTGATGGATGCATTGTCTCGCCATCTCAATCAGGCCCAACAGAAGGCGAAATGGACTGGACCATCGCCGTTTATCAGACAATCTGTAATGGCTCTTGGGATATCAACCTGATTGATCGCGCCTGGATTGATCCGAATTGGCGGTTGACGGCGGATCAATATCACGATATCGAGCCGCATCTCAACCGAAACGCTACCCGGGTAGTCTTCAGCCGAGCACTGCAAAAAGAGTGGAACGTCTTTGAGTGGCATATCTTTACGATCAACATCGATGGAACAGGTCTGACACGATTAACCTGGGATAGCAATCACCATCGCGGGCCTGTGTGGTCCCCGGATGGCAATCGGATCGCTTTTGCCTACCAACAGGACTTGGACTGGGAAATCTATGTCATGAACGCCGACGGCACGAATAGCACACCCCTGACCGCCGATCTGGTTGATGATACACAGCCTGCCTGGTCGCCGGACGGTAGCCAGATCGCCTGGATCAAGAGTGGGACAACTAATGCCATTTGGATCATGAACGCGGATGGCAGCAACCAACACCCGGTAGCGACCAACCTCGCTTATGCCCAGCATCTGCGTTGGTCACCCGACGGCACCCGCCTGGCACTCGACTATGATAGTGATGGCGACACGATGAACGAGCTCGCCATTATCAATACCGATAGTACAGCGTTGCACACGATTTTTGATCTGCATGACTCAACGGGCGAAATGTGGTTGTCTGGTTGGTCCCCCGATGGTCAGATGTTGACCTTTGCACGCATCTATTACTTCAATTCAGGCGGACAAATCTACCTGGCCTATGGGTCAGTTGGCCGCGTCACCATCAATGGTGTCGGCCCGTACAGTTTCTATGTAAGTTGCGCCAACAGCTATAACGTGGACTGGGAACCGCTTGAACGTGAACGGCCAGTGTCGCGAGTAGAGCCCTTGTCTGCCTGGTCGCCTGAAATCTTTACCGTTACGTGGACAGGAAGTGATGTAGGCCCATCTGGTATCGCAAGCTATGATATCCAGGTTAAGGATGGCGCCGCGGACGACTGGACAGACTGGCAACCTCAAACGACCGCAATAAGCGCAGCCTACACAGGGATTGCCGGCCACACTTACTATTTTCGCAGTCGCGCACACGACCATTCTTTCAATGTGGAAGTGTATCCAAATGGCAACGGCGACACCTCCACTACCGTTTATCAATACTCGCTCACTGGCCAAGTTCTTGGCAATCGCGAACAGCCCGTGACCGTTGCTTCAATTACGACAGACTCATCATCCACAAATACCGGCCGCTCTCGGCACGACGGCCTATTCGATCTCTACTTCGCTTCGAGCGATACTTACACGCTCACTACTACTCGCAACGCGTTCGGGGTATTGCCGCCACTGTTCAATGTGGCCGTGCCCGCCTCCTCGACTCTGCCAACACTTTATCTACCGCCGCTCGATGATCAACTCAATGACGGCCACTTTGAAAGCGGTACGCTGTCGGCGTGGAATCCAACGGGCGATCTCACAGCGACAATCACCACCACTGCCCACACCGGCAACTACGCAGTCTTGTTGGGCGGCATCGTCCCATCGGATACGATCAGCAGCGAACCCTATCTCAGCACTATCGAGCAGACGATCACCGTGCCGCTCACGCTGACCGGCGGCACGCTGTCGCTGCTGTATCAAGTCACTGCCGCCGATCCGCTCAGCGATACGCTCACGGCCTACCTCGTTGGCCCGGCTGACACGCTGACACTCACGCTGCCCATCACGGCCACGAACTGGACGCATCAATGGTTCGATGTTTCGACGTGGACTGCGCCCACCGTCACCCTGCGGATCGAACTAGCAATGCCCGACACAGATCGCGCCGTCGGCACCCTCATCGACGAGATCACCTGGGGTTCCTTCGTCGTTGGCTCACACCCAATCTATTTGCCGGTCATACGCCGCTAATTCAACCTCGCCGCTAAACGCGGCCTGTTAAAACATCAAGACCTCGATGGCCCAACTAAACCCATCGAGGTCTTGATGTTTCCCGCATCTTGCATCCTGCCGCCTGCATCATCTACGGCGCACACCTCGTCTGCACGCTGACCTCATCCACATACAGACTCGTCACCAGATTACTGTCCGACATTCCTTTGAGGCTCAACCGCACACGTCGATTGCCCCACGCCTCAAAGCCTGCAAATACCGCCTGTTCGCTGACCCAACCGCCCCGCCCTGGACTCATGTTGCTCAGCCCGATCTGCGGCGATAGCTCGTTGCCCACGTTATTTTCGATCACCACTTCAAAGTGATCGTAGACAACGGCCTCGGTTTCCTGTGTCGTCAACAGGCGCTTGAACGTCACCGTCAAGCCGTCGGTGTAGTACGGCACCACGAACGATTGCAGCGCCTCATCGTCGGCCGTATCGCGCCCGCTTAGCCACAAACCATACGCTCCCGCATAAGCCTGCGCCGCGCTGATCAGATCGGACGCGTTGTTGCGCACCTGTACCCACGGTGCACTACCCGGCCCGTCCTCGAAGCCGCCGTTCGATAACAATTCTTGCCCCTCCACACAGGCCGGCTCGAGGCGCGGTTCAGCGCGCATGATCAACGGTAGATTGACGGTATACGTCAGCGTGTCCGTCATCACGATCGACGGATCGATAGCAGGTGGGTACACTACTCCGATCGGTTCGCGCGACAACGTCAAGCCTTGACTCACCGCATTCAGTGTCATCGTCGGCGTGTAGGGGTCGGGCACACCGATCGGCGTCAGCGCCGGGCCGCCGTGGGCTTGAATAAACGCATCGGGGTTGACGTAGCCAACGTTCGGCGGAAAGTTGTCGGGATGGATCAAGTAGGTGTAGCCGCGCCCGTAATAAAACGTGGGTACGCTGTTGCAACTGGTGTTGACCGGATAGATCGCGTGACCGTCCAGAAACCACCGCATCTCAAAATGCAGATGCGAATCACCCGGCTGATACAGGATCGTGCCAATTGGCTGGCCGCGCGCCACCAGTTGTCCCTGAAACACCGCCACCGATCCCAGGTGCGCGTACATCGAGTAGATCGTGCGGCCATCGGTCAGCACGTGGCTCACGATGACCACCCGCCCCGGATAAGTGGCATACGCGGGATCGTAGAACGCCACCTGCCCATCGGCGACGGCATACACCGTCAGTCCCGTGGCGTCAACCTCATCGGCGCGATACAAATCCATGCCGCTGTGCAGCATGCGCGGCCACGTCACATTGAAGCATTTGCGCGGTGAACCGGGCAGCGCCAGATTGCGGATGCCATAGCGAGTGTCGCTGGTGATGATGTTCCACTGCGTCTCGAACTGAGTGGTTGTTGACAAATTGAACGGCGACCCAAATTGCTCCGCCACGTTGGGGCTAAGCGTTTGCGGCGCGACCGTCGCACGTGGCGTCGGGAACAAACGCGGCAGGCGCGGCAGCCGCGGCTGCCGCGGAATCAATCGGAAAGACCGAAGCGCGTGATCGAAGGCGGCTTGCGTGGCGGGCGCAGGTTCGATCGAGCCGTGGTCACCGGCCGCTAACTCGATCTTGATCACCGCCCCATCGATCTTGATCCAGTACGCAGTCGCCCCGTCATTGACGGCGGCCTCAAGGCCGTTGATCCGCGTCGGCTAGAACAGGCCACCATCGAAACGATCTGCCAGGAATTCGGGCAGCGATCGATCGGCTGAATTGTCCAGTGCGACGATGGCATAACCTTGATAGGGCGGCTGTTGGTTCAGCGCGACGTACACCGCTTCGCCTGCCACATCCAGACGCGCTGCCGCGGGATACTCGATCGCATAACCCGCTGCAAAATCGGTATAGGTGAGCCAGTCGGCAGATTGGGCGCGGCTTACGAGAATCGGCCACATCGCCAGAACGGCCAGGACGATGATGCCGCGCTTGATCATGGACGGCCAGGCCGGACCGTCAGCTGGATACATGGTCGATGTTTGCTTGAGGCTTGGTCAACGGGGTCATCGTCTACCTCCTACAGGTTGACGATGTTATAACTGAAACGAGCTGATAGCGCAACACAGCGGGGGCCGTAGGCAGGCTCAGAGATTCACCGGCAAATCCACACGGAACGTCGTTCCCTGGTCTACCCGGCTGTCCACCGTAATCGAGCCGTGATGAAGTTCCACGATCTCCTTCACGATCGCCAGCCCCAGCCCGGTGCCGGGCACATCCCGTTGGCGCGCCTGCCGCCCCCGGTAAAACCGCTCAAAAATATGCGGCAAATCATCGGACGCAATGCCCTGCCCGGAATCGACCACGCCCACCCGCATGTGCCCGTCAGTCGCCGTCAGCGTCACCTGCACCCCGCCCTGTGACGTATAGTTCAAGGCGTTGACAATCAGGTTGGTCATGACCTGGGTCAACTGATGAATATCGCCGCGCACGGGCGGCAGATCGTCCGCCGCCGCAAACGTCAGCGCCAGGCCGGCCGCCTCCGCGCGCGGCTGGTGCGCCGTCACGATCTGATCGATCACGGCATACAAATCGACCGGGCCAAACAGCGCGTGTTGTTTGGCTATCTCCAGTCGCGATAGATCCAGGATGTCTTCCACCAATTGAGACAGCCGCTGCGTCTGTTGCTTCAGCACTGTGCGATAGTGTCCCAGCTTCTCCGGCTTGCCGCGCTCCAGCAGACCCGCGTACAGCTTCAGGTTGGCAATCGGCGTGCGCAGCTCGTGCGACACATCCGACACGAACTTGGACTTGAGCCGATCGAGCTCAGTCAGTTGTTCGTTGGCCGCCGTCAGTTCACGCGTCCGATCGGCCACCCGCTGTTCCAGTTCGGCGGCGTGCTGGCGGTTCTGCTCAAACAGCCACGCCTGTTGAATCGCAATCGCCAGTTGATCGGCCACCTCGCGGATTACCACACTCAGCTCGTCGTGAAACGCGTTGAGCTCAGCCGACTCCAGATTCAGCACACCGATCAGGTCGCCCTTGACGATCAGCGGCGCCGCCACGTATGACCGGCTGCCGCGCGCCAGCATGCGCCGTTCTTCCGGCGACGGCTCGCTCAGCCGGGTGACGTCCGGCTCCACATGGACTTGCCCCCGCCGCAGCGCGTCCCTGGCTTCAACAGCGCTCAATGGAAAATGGACGTCCAGCGGCTTGACCTCGCCATCCAGCAATCCGGCCACTACTATTGCCTCACCGGTCTGGGCTTCAAACAGCGTCACCTCCGCCCGCTGATTGGACACCAGGCGCTGAACGCGGCTCAAGGCCGCCTGGGCAATCACCCCGATCGGCTGCTCCGACAAAATTGCCTGATCGATCAAGTGCAGCGTCGTCAAGCGCTCCACATACTGGCGCAGCGCGTGCTCGGCGCGCCGGCGCTCGGTGACATCGCGGGCCGTCACGACAATGCCGCGAATGCCGGGATGCTCCAGCAGATTCTTGCCGATCACTTCCAGATACAGCCATTCACCGTCAGCCCGGTGGAAGCGCAGCTCTGTGGGCTGGCCGTCAGTGTGCTGATCGACCACCTCTTGCCAGTTGGTCTGGAGCAGCTGCGCATCGTCGGGATGGATGAGTTCGATCGGGTTACGGCCGATCAAGCCGCCTGCTGCATAACCCAAGACACGCGCCGCCGAGGGGCTTTCGTACACGATCGTGCCGTCCGCTTTGTGAACGGTAATAATATCCGAGGCATTCTGCACCAACGATCGGAAGCGATCTTCGCTGACACGCAAGGCGGCTTCCACTTGCTTGCGCTCGGTGATGTCCTGCGTGGAACCCAGCAGCCGCAGGGGGCGGCCATGCTCGTCGTAATAGACTTTCGCGCGGCTGTACACATCCCGGATTTCGCCGTTGGGTCGGACGAGACGGTGCTCAAGACCGTCTGGCAATTTTCCGGTCGGGCCGTGTTGAATTTGCTGAAGCAGCCACGTCACATCATCGGCGGGCATGAACTTGAGAAACGCGTCTTGAGTTACTGCGACTGCTTGGGGCAACACACCCGCAATCCGAAACATTTCATCCGAGCACTGCAGCTGGTTGGTGGACAAATCCCAGGTCCAACTGCCGAAATGAGAAATCCGCTGCGCCTCTGCCAGGCTGGCTTCCGACTGGCGCAGCGTTTCCTCCATCCGTTTCCGATCCGTCACGTCCAATGTCATCACGCCCAGCCGCCAGCCGTGCTCGGTTTTGATGGGGAAGATCGATTGTTGAATGTGCCGTCGTTCGCCGCCGGGCGTTTCCAGCACCGCCTCGACCGGACGCTCAAACAGCGGCGACCGCCCCGTCTTTAGGGCGTCCAGAATGCTGGCCTGCCAGCGTGCTTCCAGCTCCGGCGTGCGCCTGTCAGGCGCGACCAGCTTGCCCTGCACCGTCCACTGCGGCCAGCCGACTACCTCGGCGCGGGTCAGACCGGTGATGATCTCTTGCGCGTGATTCCACTCGCTGACTACACCGCCTTCGTCGATCAGCATCAACCCTTCGGTCGATTGCTCTACATACGACCGATAGCGCGTCTCACTGTCACGCAGCGCCGCTTCGATGCGCGTCCGCTCGGCCAGCTCACGCCGGGCCTTGCTTAGATTATGTGTCAGATCATCGGCCAGCAGGCGGGCGCCAATCGCGGCCAGGATCAGAATCGACGCCGCGACGACAAAATCGTACCAGGTGGTCGCGCCGGGAAATGCCTCGTAGACCAGCCCCAGCAATTCAGCCAGGACGATGCCGCCGAGTGAGAGCAGCGCCAACACCGTGAACACGATGAAGCGACGCCGGTCAAAGACCAGGCTCGCCAACATCACCAGCACCGGATAAGCGCTCACGGTCGGGTCGTGGATGCCTTGCCCAATATACAACTGCACCGTCACCACGCCCAGCGTCGTCAACAACACCAGCAGGGCAGCCGCGGACAGCTGGCCGCGCCGCAACACGCCCCACGCCAGCAGCCCCAGACCCAGACCGATCACCAGTGACGGAATGCCGACCAGATAGCCAATCGTTAAATCCGCCGCGATGACAACCAGCGCGATCAACACGAGCGCGACGATGATCGTATGCACGATCCGCGCAACGCGAGTCTGCTCTTCATCCACCATCGTCGGCGGAGTTAACGCCTGTTTAAGGCGAATCAGCACACCGGCCTCCGGGCCGAAGTTTGAAACGATTGTGGCACATTTAACGCGGTTTGCCAAATAAATCGAGACGCCAGATTAGCGTCTCGATGTCATCAACCGGTGATGCCTAGTAGGCATAGAAGCCGCGCCCGCTCTTGCGACCGAGCAAGCCCGCCGTCACCATCCGGCGCAACAGGGGCGGGGCGGCGTAGCGCGGGTCTTTGAACTCGTTATACATCGCGTCGCCGATGAACAGGCAGGTATCCAACCCCACAAAGTCCGCTAACGTGAACGGGCCCA
The DNA here is from genome assembly GCA_016219235.1 of Chloroflexota bacterium. The sequence goes on along the minus strand of JACRBO010000120.1, from coordinate 5,412 downwards.
TCGGGTGGTTGAGGCCCAGCTTGATGCCTGTGTCGATATCTTCTTTCGTGCCCACGCCGTTTTCCAGCGCGCGGATTGCATCGAACAGATAGGGCACCAGCAGCAGATTCACGATGAAGCCGGGATTGTCTTTGGCAAAGACCAGCTGTTTATTGAGCTGCGCGCCCAGCGAGCGCACCTCGTCCAGCGTTTCATCGCTGGTCAATAGGCCGCGCACGATTTCGATTAGGGGCATGACGGGCACCGGATTGAAGAAATGCAGCCCCACCACTCGATCGGTCCGCTGCGTTGCCGACGCGATTTCCGTGATCGACAGCGACGACGTGTTGGACGCGAGGAGGGCGTCCGGCTTGCAGATCACATCCAGTTCGGTAAAGATGGTCTTCTTCAGCGCCATGTTTTCCGTGGCCGCTTCGATCACCAGATCACAGCCCGCAAAGTCGGTCAACTGCGTGGTGGTCGTGATGCGGCCCAGCGCCGCGTCCGCGTCGGCCTGCGACAATTTGCCGCGCTCCACCCCTTTGCCAAAGGATCGCTTTAAGTAGTTCAGGCCGCGCGCCAGCAGCTCGTCGTTGATCTCGCGCGCGATGACGTTGACGCCTGCCCGCGCAAAGACCTCCACGATGCCGCTGCCCATTTGCCCCATGCCCACGACGCCGACGGTTTGAATGGTCATGCTGATCACTCCTTGGTCTTTGAATGATTGATGACGAGTAACGAGTAATGAGTGATGAGTCAAGTCCATTCTCACTCGTTACTCGTTTCTCGTTACTCGTTTCTCGTTACTCGATCTCTATCGCCATCGCCACCGCTTCGCCGCCGCCCAGGCACAACGTGGCGAGACCGCGCTGCAGGCCGCGATCTTTCAGCGCGTAGATCAGCGTGCCCAGCACGCGCGCGCCGCTGCACCCCACCGGATGCCCCAGCGCGATCGCGCCACCGTTGACGTTGACCTTGTTCCAATCCCAGGCGTGCCCGGCCTGCTCCATGTCGCGCGCATCGGCGATGACCTGCGCGGCGAACGCTTCGTTGATTTCGATCAGATCAATGTCAGTCAGCGACCAGTTGATCTTAGTCAACAATTTGGGCATAGCCTTCGCGGGCGCGATGAACAACCACAGCGGCTGAACGGCTGCGTGTGCGTAACCGACGATGCACGCCAGCGGCTTCACCCCCAACTCGATTGCTCTGGCGCGGCTCATCACGACGACGGCTGCGCCACCGTCATTCAGGCCTGGCGCATTGCCCGCCGTCACACGGCCATCCGCCTTGAACGCGGGCTTAAGTTTTGCGAGTGCTTCGATCGATGTGTCGCGGCGCGGGCCTTCATCCGTATCGACGACGGTCGCGCGGCCTTTGGCATCCTTGATCTCGACCGGCGCGATCTCGGCCTTGAACTTGCCCGCCTCGATCGCGGCCACCGCTTTCTGATGGCTCTGGAATGCGAACTCGTCCATTTCGGTGCGCGTGACTTCATACTTGTCCGCGATGAACTCCGCCGCCACGCCCATGCTTTGTTTCTCGAAGGGACACCACAGACCGTCTTGCACCACCGCATCGATTACTTGCGTGTGGCCGTATTTGTGGCCGGTGCGGCCTTCGGGCAGCAAGAACGGCGCGGTGCTCATGCTCTCCATGCCGCCCGCCACGTAGATGTCGCCATCGCCAGCCTTGATCATCGACGCGGCCAGCATCGCCGCTTCCAGGCCGGAGCCACACACTTTGTTCACCGTCACCGCGCCCACCGTGTCGGGCAGCCCCGCGCCGATGGCCGCCTGCCGCGCGGGCGCCTGTCCCGCCCCGGCCGTGACCACCTGGCCCATGAGCACTTCATCGATCAACACCGGATCGATGCCGGCGCGTTTCACCGCTTCCCGAATCGCCACCGCGCCCAACTGCGTCGCGGGGATCGATCCAAACGCGCTCAGGAATTTGCCGATGGGCGTGCGGGCGGCGCTGACAATCACAGGATCACGATCGGACGGGGGGTGGGTCATAGAGCCTCCAAAGAAGGGTAAATTAGGAACTTAGTAAATTGGTAGATTAGTCGAGCGGTAATCGGTCAACTGGTTAATCGGTAACCGGTCAACCAGTTACCGATTAACCAGTTACTTCATTTCGGCTGCGACTTGCTCGAACGCCGGCTTCAGCCGCGCATACAGATCATTCAAGTTTTCCGGCAGCACCCGCGTCTCGGCGATGATGGGCATGAAGTTGGTGTCGCCTGGCCAGCGCGGCACGATGTGAAAGTGAAAGTGCTGATCGATGCCGCCGCCGCTGGCTTTGCCCACGTTGGCGCCCAGGTTGAACGCGTGAGGGTTGGAGGCCAATCGGATGGCGCGCAAACTTAAATTGGTTAGCAGCATGATCTCCGTCAGCGCGGCCGCATCGAGTTTCTCCGGCGAATCGACGTGCGCGTACGGGTTCACCATCACGTGGCCGGTGTTGTAGGGGAAGATGTTCATGATGACGTAGGCCAGTTGCCCGCGGTGCAAGATGAGCGTGGTGGCGTCGTCATGCCTGGGCGCTTCGCAAAACACGCACACCCCGTCGGGCGGTTTGGCCGCGCCCAGAATGTACGCCATGCGATCGCGCCAGATGTGATCCATTCAGTTTTGCCCTTGGTGGTTGATGGCCCTATTTTACACCAAACAACCCTGAGTCTGCGCCGCAATGACACCGGCGGTTAGAGTACAATTACGGCCATGACTATCTGGCAAGACCTGGTGACCGGTATGACACAATCGATCAGCGGCATGTTGATCGTGCAAATTGTCCTCATCGCCGTGGCGGCCTGGCTGCTGGGCCAGGTCTTGAGCTGGCTGATGCCGCGCCTGCTGGTGGGCCGCGCCCGCCGCAACCTCAGCGCCGCCCGCCGCGAGACGCTGTTCAAACTCATCGGCGGCGCGACCCACGCGGTCGTCTATATCATCGCCATTTTGATGATCCTGTCATTGTTCTTTCCCGGCGGCAATGTGTTGACCGCGCTGGGCCTCATCAGCGCGGGCGTAGCCTTTGCCGCGCGCCCCTTCTTCAGCGACATCATCAGTGGCATCGGCCTGCTGTTCGACGATCACTACAGCGTGGGCGAGAAGGTGCAGCTGCTGGACGTGAGCGGCTACATCGAAGATGTGCAGCTGCGTAACACCTACATTCGCGGCGACGGCGGCGAACTGCTCATCGTGCCCAACGGCGAGGTGCGCCTCATCCGCAACTTCAGCCGCAGCGCCTTCTCGCTGGCGTCGGTGCAGGTCACGGTGCCGCGCGAGCAAGTGGCGACCACGCTGTCCATTCTACGCAAGGTCGCGGCGCAGCTGTACGCCGAAAGTGACGACATCGTGGAAGAGCCGTTCGTCCTCAGCGAGAGCGGCCTGCTCAGCACTGAGACGCTGCTGACCGTCATGGTCAAAGCCGAGTACGGCCACGGCGCAAAGGTGCGCACGCATTTGATCACGCGCATCCACAAAGCGCTGGGCGAGCAAAGCATCATCGCCGTGCCGCAGCCCACCCCCGATCGAGCCACGGTGCCCATCAATACGGCTGAAGTCCGCGCCGCCCTGCGCAAGAAAGGTGATCTGTGATGCTCACCGCCGACCTCATCCGCGCCGCGCTGCGCGACGTGCCGTTGATCTCCACCGTCGAACACCATGCCTCGATCGGTTCCACCAACGATCGAGCGCGTGAACTCGCGAACGCAGGCACACCCGAGATCGCGCTGATCTCCGCCGATGAACAACTCAGCGGGCGCGGGCGGCAAAACCGAGCGTGGTTCACGCCCCCCGGCACGGCGCTGGCGATCTCGCTGCTGACGAGACCAAAGATCGCCGCCCAACATGCGATGCGCCTCACGATGCTGGCCGGCCTCGCCGTCGTCGAAGGCATTGAACAAGCGACGGGTTTACACTTAGATTTGAAGTGGCCGAATGACGTGGTGGCAATTCATAATTCACAATTCATAATGCATAATGCCCAATCACCGATTGACCAGTTACCGATTGGCCGATTACCAGTTGACCAGTTACCAGTTGACCAATTACCACTCACACGCAAAGTCGGCGGCATCCTGACCGAAGCCTCGTTTCAGGGCGACGGGTTGGAATACGCCGTCGTGGGGATGGGCATCAACGTCAACGTCGATTTCAGCCGCAACGCCGAACTGCGCGACATCGCCACAAGTTTGAAGACGTTGAGCGGGAACCCAATCGATCGGAGCGCGGTATTGAAAGCGATCGTCGTCGCTTTCGTCGAACGCTACGCGTGGCTGCATGACGCCGATCGATTGCGCGAAGCGTGGGCCGCGCGGCTGATCAATTTAGGCCGAGAGATTCGCGTGCAACTGGACGACGAGATCATCACTGGCCGATCGGACGACGTTGACGACGACGGTGCGTTGTTGCTGCGCACCCCGGATGGACAGATTCAGCGACTACTGGCGGGCGATGTGACGCTGCACAATCTCAATTTGTAGGGGCGAGGCTTGCCCTCGCCCGTCTTGCCCACAAGGGCGAGGGCGTCGCGTCATTGACGCGCGCGCCCCTACAGGAGTAATGCCGTGTCTCCCGATCTCGAATGGCGTGTTGATGATTCTTCCGGCAACCAGACCATCGCTAAGACGACTGCGCCGAAGCCGCCGCGTTGGCGCATGTGGGCGATCGGTCTCGTGATTGTGTTAGGCGTCGCGCTTGGCATGACCTATCAGTCGATCCCAGAATCGGCGCCGCATCCCACGCCGACGCCGCTACCACCTACGCCTACACCCCTGTCTGTGCCCGCTAAGTTGTATGCCGCAATCGATCGCGAAGCGCAGGCGCTGGCCGATGGCGATATCGATTCGTACTTGGCCATGAGCATGCCGCGTGATGCGTCCGACCAGGGACCCTTGCGCAATGACCTTACCGCGTGGGGGCGGCCGGCGAACAGGCAGCCGTACTATGTGATCGTCGATTACAATCTGCGAACCCAGACCAAAGCCTGGGCCGACATCCGCCAGTACCGGAATGGCCGCTGGTTCCGTGAAACGCGCTTCTATCAACGTGAAGGCGAGCGCTGGCTGCGCAGCGACCCGGATCCGTTCTTCTGGAGCGATCAGGTTGAGATCCTCGACACACTTCACTTTCACGTGATCTACGCCGTCGAAGATCGCGAACTGGTACGACCCATGATCAGCCAATTGGAAGAAGCCTATCCACAGGTCTGTCGCAATCTCGGGTGTATAGATAACACGGCAGAGTTGACCTACACGCTCAGTCTAATTGGATCTTCCAACACCGGATTGAGACTTTCAGAAGATGCACTCGAGATTACTTTCGCTTCGCCACGCATTATCGGCGTGTTTGAAGATGATCTGCTCGACAGCAGCGGTTTGCTCTGGAGTATTACTATCGCTGCTACGCAGCGGGTGTATTATGGCGC
>JACRBO010000130.1 GCA_016219235.1 Chloroflexota bacterium | reverse complement strand
GGCCTGTGGGAGCAACTCGGCAATCAATCAGCCCGATCGATCCTCGACAAGCCGGGGCTGGTGCTGGTCAATCACGGCTCAACCGGCACGTCGGAGATCATTCCCGGCAAGGTCTACTACGACGATCACAACTATTCCAAGCTGGCGTTCAACACGCATTTCCCCTGGGAAGATCACAATCCGCGCGGCGGCACGGCCATGGAATACAGTTTTCGCAGTCTGGATCCCAGAGACCTGCGCGGCGATGACATCAACTTCTATCTTACCGGCCAGGCCCTGCGCAATGCCGCCGACCAAAACGCCGAATTCACCACGTCGCAGAGCATGCTCTATAATGGCGTGCGCGACGGCGTGTTGTACCGGCAGGCGATTATGCGGAAGCCGCCCAACAACGGCGTCGGCTACATCATCGATCTGGCGGAGATCACCATCCCTGGCGGCGTCATCCGCGTCGATCGATCACGCCTGGCTTTCGAGCACGAATTGACGCTGGGGCACTACGGGCTGCCGCATCTGAACGGTCAGCCGACGGTTGTGCGTCAATTTGAGGATGCCACGAAGCAGGCGATCACCGCCGCCATTCCGGGCCGGCAGGTGGCGCTGATCGTCTATCACGGCTGGGACAGCGTCAGCAGTCTGGTGCATCGCGGCCGCAATGCCGAAGCCGACGAGAGCACGGTGGTGTATTCGACTAAACAGCGCACAAGTAAGAATCCGGCCATAGAATTGATGATCATGGTGCTGCTGCACAAAACAGACGATACAGCGTGGACAGAAGAAGAGTTATCGCCCATTAAGGCGATCAAGATCGTGGACATGACTCCGTCCTATTCGCCGTTGGGGGCCACGCTCACGCTATCGAGTGGCGAACAGTACGAGATCGATTTTGTCAACATCGACGGCAATCGAACCTGCTAAGTTGCTGGTACTACCACAGCCGGGATGTAGTGTGTCACACTTCATTCAAAATCAAACTTCCTCACAAGGACGGTTTACTCATGAGCATCGACGGTCGCACCATCATCCGCAAGTACCAAACGTTGTACACGCTGGCCGGGCTTTTCCGGGTCGTCGGCTGGCTGATCATGGTCGTGGGCGGCGTGGTCGCCATCGGCTCGATGGTTCTTAGCACTCAAATCACCAGCGGTCTCGGTCAGGGTCTCAGCCTGTTCCCGGCCGGTTTTGGACTGCTGACCGGATTATTGGGACTCATCACCACGGTGTTCACCGGCGTCGGCTATCTGGCCGCCAGCGAGCTGATCAAACTGTTTATCGATCTGGCCATCAGCAACCAGTTCACCGCGCGGCGGCTGGACAACCTGGCGCCCGTCAGTGCCGCCGCACCAGACCTGTCCGCCCTCCAGAACGATCTCGCGCAGCTGACGCTGGTGCTGCGAGAAGTCAGCGCCAATACGCAGCAGACCGCAGCGCTGCTGGAGCAGGCGACTAAACCCCGATCGGCTGCGGCAAAGTAAGCGCCCCTCAGCTGAACACGAATCCATCACGCAAAGCGAACCCAATCGATTGGCCCGTGCGGCAAGCCGCCGACGGTCCGATGGATCAACGCGGATACCAGCCTGTTGCCTATCCTGATACACCCGAGGTTAAACATGCACTGTCGTACCTGTTGGATTGTCTGTCTTACCGTAATCGTCAGCGTCCTGCTCGCGGCTTGCAGCAGCGCCGCTACACCCGCACCGACCGCCACGCCCACCGCCTTGCCGCCGACGGCCACAGTTGAACCGACCGCCACCGCGACCGCGGCCCCAACTGCAACATCGACATCGACGCCCGCGCCGACCGCAACACCGACCGATACCCCTCAGCCGACGGACACCGCGACTCCTGAACCGACGCCGACTGCAACGCCGCGGCCCGTGACCAAAGCACCTCCAGCCACACTGGCGCCCACCGTTGATCCCATTGTCGATCGACAAACGTTCACGGGCATGGGCGTGTCGGTCGCTTATCCGGGCGCGTGGCAGGTCAGTGCGCAGGCCCCGTTGGTCTCCATCAGCAGCCCCGATCTGGCCTCCAGCGGCCGACAGACCGGAGCGCAGCTAATGATCGGCGTTAGCCCGTCGGCCAGTCCCGACGACAGCCTGCAAGTTCGCTGGGACGCTTTCGCCACGAGTTTTCCCCGTGTAACACTGGCTTCTCCGGACATCGTTACACTCGGCGGTGAAGAAGCGCTGCGCGGCCTGTTCTCTGATCCCAGTGATGGTTCGCATGGCTGGGTTACCATCTCGCGGCACGCGGGCCTGACCTGGCTGATCATCACACAGGCCATTCCCAATGATAATTGGGCCAATTACGAAGCGACCTTCCGCGCCATGTTGCGGACCTTTCGCTTCACGCAGTAATTGCAGTGATCAGCTTAGAGCAAATCCCAGTTCGATTTACGGGTTCGCTCGCGCTGGATTGCCAAATCCAGCGGAAAGGCAGCGGATTTGGCAATCCGCTGCGAGCAGCAAAACCTAAAACAACTTGGGAATCGCTCTAATCGAGCATAAAATGCATTGGGTGTGGCTAACTCTGGTTGAGGCGTAGGGGCGACCCTCGCGGTCGCCCGCATTTGGGCAGGCGCAAGGCCCTGCCCCTACATTAGCGATCAACTGAGTTTAGTCACATCCTAATGCATTCAAGCCTGTACCCAAAAGGATTGAAGTTTAGACTAACTTTTTGAATCTTAAAAATTCTTGCGCTGCTTAGCGCGCGGTTTGGCCGTTGATTTGCGCACCACCGGATAGTGTGTAGCGCGTGTGACTGTCGTTCCGCGAGCCCGTCCCGCTGATTTT
>JACRBO010000129.1 GCA_016219235.1 Chloroflexota bacterium | reverse complement strand
TCATCTCTCTGGTTTTCATGACTATCAGGAGCGCGATCCGGTGGATATGATTTCCGATAGTGAGAAAGAATCGATTCTCAAGCACATGAGATACTATCATGGTGGGCCGTCTGACCCCAATCCAACATTCAACGATTTGATCCCCTATCTACCGCAGGTGTTTGAGAAGATTGCATCGAATCTTGAGTACTATCTCAGGGATCTTGAGGCCGGAAAAACACTCTGAGTACAACGGGACGGCCGCCAAACACGACGCGCAAGCCAACCCGACCAGCTGCTAAAGTAGAGCCTGATTTTTGATCAATGATTTCGGTTTAGGCACGCGACTCGCGCTGATGCTGTCACAAACGAGAACCAACTGATGACTTTTCTTACCCGCCCCTATGCAGACGCAGTCGATCTGCAAGCCATGATCGATCTGCTCTACGCAGCGCGGCCCGTCAATCGCTTGAACGACTATCCCGGCGAGATCGATCTGCGTGAAATGCTGGCGACCGAGCGGCAGCAAAAACACACGCGCCTCTGGCTGACGCTCGACGGCTCGCTGGACGCCTTCGCGCTGGTCGATGCGTACAACAATCTGTGGTTCGAGATGGCCGCGACCGACGAACCACAGGCGGCGCAGATCATTCAATGGGGCGTCGATGACCTGTGCGCCAGCGTGCCCGAAGCCGATGCCACGCTCACCCTCGACACTAATTGCAGCGACGCCAACCCTGAACGCCTGGCCCTGCTGAAACAGCACGGCTTTGTGGAACAGCCACTGCGTACCTTGCACATGACCCGTTTACTCAGCGAGCCAATCCCCGAACCGGAGTTGCCGATCGGCTTCACCGTGCGGCCCATCGCGGGCGAAGGCGAAGCCGAGCGTGTCACGGCGCTGCATCAAGCCGCGTTTGGCACAGACACGCTCACGCTTGAAGATCGACTCGCCATCATGCGCACACCGGATTACGATCCCACGCTCGACCTGATCGTCATCGCGCCCGCGGGCGAATTGGCCGGTTACTGCACGTGCCAGATCAATGCCGGGGAAAACGCGCGTACCGGTCAGCAGAATGGCGACACTGATCCCGTGGCGGTGCATCCGGCTTATCAAGGTCGCGGGCTGGCGCGAGCGTTATTACTGAGCGGCTGTCACCTGTTGAAACAACGCGGCATGGACATGGCCGAACTCGGTACGAGCAGTGAAAACGTCGCCATGCAGCGCGCGGCTGAAGCAGCGGGCTTCCGCGTTCAATCGAGCAAGGTGTGGTTTGCCAGGGCCATCGAAACGGATGAGGGTTTTCAGCGGATGCCTGCGGCAAACAGATGAGCGGATGGGAACGGATGGCGGTTCTTCAGCGGATGCCTGCGGCACAGCGGATAATCGGATGCCGACCGGCGCCGAATTCTCAAAGTAGGAGTTGTCCATGTTGCTGAGTCGAATTCAATCTCGTAGTTCCAACCCGACGTTGGTGCGCATCGCAGCGATTGGGATGTTTGCGGCCCTCACTGCGCTCACCGCGCGCATCACTATTCCCCTGCCCTTTACGCCTGTGCCGATCACGCTGCAAGTGATGATCGTGCTGCTGGCCGGGTTGACACTCGGCGCGAAGGACGGCGCACTCAGCCAGATCGCGTATGTGGCTTCGATCGCGTTGGGCCTGCCCGTCGATGCCAACGGTCTGGGCGCAGGCGTGTTCGCATCGCCGACCGCCGGCTACCTGGCCGGCTTCATCGCGGGCGCGTTCGTCGCGGGTTATCTCGCGGAACGCGGCCTCAATCGCAATCGCGCGCTGCGCCTGGCTGCCGGCCTCGCGGGTGTGAGCGTGATCTATTTCATCGGCACGACGTGGCTCACGCACATGTTCCTCAACGGCGATTGGAGCCGCGGTTGGGCGCTGGGCGTTGCGCCGTTCATCGTGATCGACTTGATCAAAGCGCTGATTGCCTCGGCCACCGCCGAAGGTGCGCGCGCGTGGCTAAACCGGAGCAACTGAAGATATGCTAGACGCCGATCGAATCCGCGAACTCTTGCCGCTCGCTTTGAATGACACGAACCTGCCGCTGCCCGACAAGCAGTCGGGCAAAGTGCGCGACTGGTATCCGTTGAGCAATCATCGCCGCCTGCTCGTCACCACCGATCGGCTGTCGGCGTTCGATCGGATCCTGGCGCGCGTACCGTTCAAGGGCCAGGTGCTCAATCAACTGTCCGCATGGTGGTTCGATCAAACGCGCGACGTGATCGCCAATCACAAGATCGATGTGCCTGATCCCAACGCGTTGATCGCCACCGAAGTCGAGCCGTTTGCGGTGGAAGTGATCGTGCGCGGCTACATCACCGGCGTAACTTCGACGGCGTTGTGGTATCGCTACTCGATCGGCGAACGCGACATCTACGGCTATCGCTTTCCAGACGGTTTACGCAAGAACGATCGATTGCCGGAGCCGATCATCACGCCGACGACGAAGGGCGGTCCCACCGGTCACGACGAACGCCTGACGTGCGACGAAGTCGTCGCACACGGTCTACTCGATCGAGCCACGTGGGATCAAGTTCAAACCGCAGCCTTAGCCATCTTCAAACGCGGACAGGCCATCGCACAACAAGCGGGTTTGATTTTAGTGGATACGAAATATGAATTCGGTCGCGCACCGGACGGAACCGTGATGCTGATCGACGAAGTACACACGCCGGATTCATCGCGCTTCTGGAAAGCAACTTCATATGAGGAGCGCTTTGGCCAGGGCGAAGAGCCGGAGAATTTCGACAAAGAATTCGTGCGGCTGGCCTATGCCGAACACGGCTATCGCGGCGACGGCCCAATCCCGTCGATGCCGGACGATCTGTGGATCGCGGCCAGCCAGCGCTACATCACGATCTATGAAATGCTGACGGGGCAGACTTTTGTACCGGGCGTGTATCCGATCGAGCCGAGGTTGATCAGTCAATTGGTCAACTGGTTAACTGGTTGACTGGTTACCAGTTACCAGTTGACCGATCACCTTTCACTGGAGCATGACATGTCGCAGCCTCTCCTCGTCATCCTGATGGGCAGCAAGGCCGATGCCGCGCACTGTGACAAGATTGCGGACGCGGCACGCGGCTTTGGCCTGGACGTGGTGACGCGCATCGGCTCTGCGCACAAGACGCCGGAGCATGTGAGCGTGTTACTGCGCGACTACGAAGCCGATCCGCGCCCGAAGGTGTACATCACGGTCGCGGGGCGCAGCAACGCCCTATCGGGTTTCACCGACGGCGCAGTGAGCGCGCCCGTGATTGCGTGTCCGCCGTCGAGTGAAGCCTTCGGCGGCGCGGATGTGTTCTCGTCGCTGCGCATGCCGTCGGGCATCGCGCCCGCCGTCGTGCTCGATCCGGCCAATGCGGCGCTGCTCGCCGCCAAAATTCTCGGCCTCAGCGATCCGATCGTGCGCGAAAAAGTGCTTGAATTCCAGCGCAAACAGGCGGCTAAAATACTTGATGATGACAACGTAATGAGTAACGAGTAATGAGTAAGGATCATCGTCACTCGTTACTCATTACTCGTTAAACGAAAGCAATCTCTCTTGATGGAAAACCAATGATCGACGACGTTCCCAACGAAGAATGCGGCATCATCGGCGTGTACGCGCCCAACGAAGATGTGTCGCGCATGGCGTTCTTTGGCCTGTACGCGCTGCAACATCGCGGGCAGGAAGCGGCCGGCATCGCCGTATCCGACGGCGAGTCGGTGCGCGTGCACAAAGACCTGGGCCTGGTGTCGCAAGTCTTCAACGAAGGCAACCTCGCACCGTTGAGCGGCCACTACGCGATCGGGCACACGCGGTATTCCACGACGGGTTCATCGAGCAAGCGCAATGCGCAGCCGTTCTTAATCGAAACGCAATACGGCCCGCTGGCTGTCGCGCATAACGGCAACATCGTCAACGCGGCCGAACTGCGCGCCGAAGTGTTGAAGCGCGGCGCGGGGCTGTATTCGTCGTCGGACAGCGAAGTGATCACGATGATGCTGGCCGCGGCGCAGGGCGATACGTGGGACGAGCGCATTCGCAACACCATGCCCAAGTGGCGCGGCGCATATTCGTTGGTGATCCTCACGCGCAATCATGTGTACGCCGTGCGCGATCCGTGGGGCTTTAGGCCGTTGAGCGTGGGCCGCTTACCCAGCGGCGGACATGTGGCCGCGTCAGAAACGGGCGCGCTGCGCACGCTGGGCTGCAACGCCATTCGCGAAGTAAAGCCCGGCGAGATCATCACGTTGAGCAACACGGCTTTGCGCGTGCGACAGGCCATACCGTCCGCGCCGCAACTCGCGCGCTGCACCTTTGAGCACATTTACTTTTCGCGGCCCGATAGTTTTTGGGACGGCCTTAACGTGCACGAAGTGCGCCAGCGATTGGGCGAAGCACTGGCACGCGAAGCCCCGATTAATGCCGATGTGGTGATCCCTGTGCCCGATAGTTCGATCCCGGCCGCGATCGGATACGCGCGGGCCGCCGGCATTCCGTACAACGACGGCTTCATCAAGAATCGCTACATCGGGCGAACGTTCATCCAGCCGACCGATTCGCTGCGCCAGCAGGGCGTCGCGCTCAAGTTTCTGGCGATTGAAGAAAACCTGCGCAATAAGCGCGTGATTGTGATTGACGACAGCATCGTGCGCGGCAACACGTCCGGCCCGCTCGTCCACCTGTTGCGCGAGGCAGGCGCGCTGGAGGTGCATCTGCGCATCACCTGCCCGCCGATTAAGCATCCGTGCTTCATGGGCGTCGACATGGGCATGTACGAGGAACTCATCGCCCACCGCTTGACGGTCGATGAGATCCGCGATCACATCGATTGCGATTCGCTGCACTTCCTCTCACTTGATGGAATGATGCGGGCCATCGGACGCGGCGAGGGTTACTGCAATGCGTGCTTCACCGGCGTGTATCCCATCGAGTTGGATGCGAGGCAGACGAAGACGGGGTTTGAAAAGGCGATTGCCTGACCAGATGACAAGATGAAGGGATGAAGGGATGACAAGATGATCCCTTGACTAGAGATCACCTTGTCATCCTGTCATCGTGTCATCTTGTCAAGGAGTGAAGCATCTCCAATGAAAGTACTTATCGTCGGAGCGGGTGGGCGCGAGCATGCCATCGCGTGGAAGGTCGCGCAGTCGCCGCGCCTGGCGCAGTTGTTCGTCGCACCGGGGAATGCGGGCACGCACTACGCAGCACGCATCACGCGCAACGTCCCGATTGCGACTGAAGACACCGCCGCCATCGTTTCATTCGTCAACGATCAAAGCATCGATCTGATCATCATCGGGCCGGAAGCACCGCTGGCGAATGGCCTGGCGGATGCGCTGCGCGCCAACAACCGATTGGTCTTCGGCCCGTCACAGGCCGCCGCGCAAGTTGAAGCGTCGAAGGCGTTTAGCAAAGCCTTCATGCGGCGACACCACATCCCTACGGCAGGCTTCGCGATATTCACCGATTTCCGAGAAGCAGTGAAACACTTACTCAGCGTCGATTACCCGATCGTGATCAAAGCCTCCGGCCTCGCGGCAGGCAAAGGCGTCATCCTGCCCGATT
>JACRBO010000127.1 GCA_016219235.1 Chloroflexota bacterium | reverse complement strand
TGCCCGAAACCCACGTGGATTCGCTGGCCTTCTCGATGATGATGATCAACATCGGCGGCTGCCTCACCTGCGATCTGGATTCGTATCGCGCGTCGCTGGGCTGCGCCACGTGCGCCAAACGCACCATCGGCAGTTTCAAAGGCGCCGACAAGGTGCTGAAGAAACACTTCGAAGACGCGCGCAAAGAAGTCAGCGCCTTCGTCAAGACCAGCGAGATTGGCACGGCTAAGCCAAACAAGGACAAGCAGTAGAAGTAGATAAGTAGACAAGGAAACAAGTGGCCCGGAGGAGACTTCGGGCTGTTTGTTTTATAATGACCGTGACGAGTGACGAGTAATGAGTGATCATCCGCCCTCACTCGTCACTCGTCACTCGTTACTCATCACTCGTACAATTCATGAAAAAGACCCTGATCGTTCTGATCGCTCTCATGCTTCTCACCCGGCTCTTCCTCGCTCGCGATTCGATTCGCGCGGCGATGGTCGACGTCACCGGCGAGGATAATCTACTCGTGCTGGTGCGTGGCACGTTCGATTACGCCACGAATCTCCTGCGCCCGATGCCCATCACGGCCGACGATCAAGTGCAGCGCGATCCGGCCCTCAGCCCCTTCGGCATCAACACGTTCCTGGAACAAGAGGTCGAACCTGCCAAGCGCGATCGTCAATTACAGATGATCGCGGAAGCGGGCTACAAGTGGATTCGCCAGCAGTTCCCGTGGGCGGACATCGAGATCAGTGGCAAGGGGAATTTTCAGGACTGCCGCAACGGTCCGTGCATTGATGCGTGGGCGAAGTACGATAACATTGTGGAACTGGCCGCACAGCACGGCATTCAGATCATGGCCCGCCTCGACGCGCCGCCGAAATGGTCGCAGTCCGCGCCCGGCGATTTTGCCCCCCCCACCAACTTCGACGACTTTGGCGATTACGTGGCGGCGGTCGCCACGCGGTACAAAGGCCGCATCACACACTATCAAATCTGGAACGAGCCTAATAACTATCCCGAATGGGGTGAGCAGCCCGTCGATCCCGAGGCGTTCACGCAGTTGCTATGCACTGCCTACCGCCGCATCAAAGAAATTGATCCGAATGCGAAAGTGATCGCGCCCGCGCTCACGCCGACGATCTCACTCGAACCCGGCCCCGGTGCGGGCACGGGCCTGAGCGACTTCATCTATTTACAGCGCATGTACGATGCGGGCGCGGGCCAGTGTTTCGACATCCTGTCGGCGCAAGGCTACGGCCTGTTCTCCGGCCCGACCGATCATCGGCTGCGACCGCGTAACGTGAACTTCGCTCGCCCGCTGTACATCCGCGATCTGATGGTGAAGAACGGCGATGCGGCCAAACAACTCTGGATCAGCGAGATGAACTGGAACGCCGTGCCGGACAGCGTGCCCGACAAGCGCTTCGGTCAAGTGTCACTCGAAACGCAGGCGCAGTATTTGCCCATGGCTTACGATCGTATTCAACGCGAGTGGCCGTGGGTGGGTGTCGCCTTCACCTGGTTCTTCAAACCCGCCACAGATGCAGAGAAGGAACAGGCCAAGTATTACTTCCGACTGGTCGATCCCGACTTCACACCGCTGCCCGTGTACCATGCGATGAAGGCGTATGCGGGGAAGTGATTGGGAATCGGCATGTGTTGTCAATTGATCGTTCTCAAACTCGTCGTCGCAATCAGCGCCTGCCCTGCGATGTACACCACCCACACCACGTCGTGCACCAGAAACCAGCCGTTGTCGCGCAGTTCGCGATTGCCCAAAATCAGATCGGATAACAGGAACAATCCGCCGCCGATGGCCGACAGTGTGAAACGCGGATCTTGAATCGCCAGGCCGCCCGCTGCGCCCGCCATCACACTGATGAGCCACGCATAGATCAATGACCCAATGTTGAGCGTGCGCGACCTGGCAGGGTTGTTGATAAAGATCACCCACAAGAACGACGACGCCAGCACGTACACCAGCCAGAACAACGAGCCTGTGATCGGATTGCTCAGCCCTAATATCGCGGTGACAGTGCTGAAGCCGATGATGTAGCAAATGTGCCCCACGCCAAACGCGATGATGCCGGCAATCATACGTTTCGGCAACGGGATCACCTCTGCCAGAATCAGATCGCCGAGAAAGCCACACAGCATCCCAAAGAAGAACCACGGAGCGGCCTCCGCCAATCGGGTGTTGGATGTCCACGCTGCCAACGCGATCAGTACAGCCACGAACGACGTAGACATTCGCAGCGGCTTGATCGTGCGCCGCGTCCGTTCTGGATTGTACTGGCCGAAAACAAAGGCGATGAACAGCAAGACCGGTATTGCCATCAGGCCCACACTGACGATCACTGGCATTTCAACACCTGGTGTCCCCGCGAAGTCCGGGCATTATACCAAAGCAAACGCCCTACTCGCCCATGATCTGCGCCACAATCTCACGTTGGCGCGGCTGCGTGTCGAAGTCGATCAAAATGATCTGCTGCCACGTGCCTAACGTCAACTGCCCGCCCACGAACGGCACACTCAACGCCGGGCCGAGTAACGCCGCTCGGACGTGGCTGTGGCCGTTGTCATCACCCCAGCGCAAGTGATGCTCGTACGCCGCGTGCCGCGGCGCGATCTGTTCAAAGACGCGCGCCAGATCGGCGACCGCGCCTTCCTCATACTCGATCGTTGTCAACGCCGCCGTCGAACCGATCACAAACAACGTGACCACGCCCTCCTTCAACTTTGATTCTTTGACAGCGCGCACCACACCGGGCGTAATGTCCAGCGTGTCGCCGCTGCCATTGGTGTTGGTCGTCAGTTTCTTGGAGATGACCATTTCGTCCTCCGTGCATGCTCTTACATCGATTATACAGCGTGTTTTTCACGAATTTGACAAGCGCCGCGCGCCATGATATAGTTTGGGCCGTAGGACGTGGTAAGTACCTGTAGTGGTTGCACCTGCATCATCCGCTCGGGCTTACAAAATAAGCCTGGGCGTTTTTTGTAGGGACAATCGGCGCGGACAGACCGGCGGCCTAACATCACCAATCTGCAAGGAGCAACAAACGTGAGCGAGAAGGTA
>JACRBO010000126.1 GCA_016219235.1 Chloroflexota bacterium | reverse complement strand
CAGCGAAAAGATCGGACGGCAGATCGCGGCCACGCCCGGCGTGCAGAGCGTATCGGGCATCGTGTTCAGCGCGGTGACGATGGAGAACATGCCGTTCATGTTGATCTTCGGTTACGCGCCGCACGAACCGGCGATTAAGCACTTCAACATCGTCGAAGGGCGCGGCCTGCAGGGCAATCGCGAGATCATCGTGGGCCGCAAGACGTTGGAAGCGCTGAAGGCGAGGGTCGGCGATGTTGTGCGCTTAAGCGAAATCGGTTTCCGCATTGTGGGCGTGTTTGAAACAGGTGTGTCGTATGAAGAAGGCGCGGCTGTCGTATCACTGCGCGATGGACAAGAGTTGACGGGCAAGCCGCGGCAGGTCTCGATGTATGCGATCAAGGTCAACGATCCGGCGCAGGCCGAAGCGCTGGCGAAACAACTGGAAGCCGCCCAGCCGGAGATCGCGGTGACGCTGTCGAGCGAGTTCGCGGAGAGCATGCCCGACATGCAGAACATGAATGCGATGATGTTGGCGATTACGCTGCTGGCGCTGATCGTCGGCGGCATCAGCATGGCCAACACGATGATCATGAGCGTGTACGAGCGCACGCGCGAGATTGGTACGCTGCGCGCAGTGGGCTGGCGACGGCGGCGCGTGCTATGGATGGTGCTCAAAGAGTCGGTGTTGCTCAGTTCGCTCGGCACCGCGATCGGGTTTGTGTCGGCCATCGTACTGGGCTGGTTGATGAGCCTGATCCCGTTGTGGGGTGACTTCCTGAAGATCGTCGTGTCGCCGAATCTGCTGCTGCAAACAGCCATCATCGCGCTGCTGCTGGGCGCGATCGGCGGGCTGTATCCGGCGTGGCGGGCGGCGAATCTAAGCCCGGTTGAAGCACTTCGCTATGAGTAGACAAGGAAACAAGTAGATAAGGACGATGGCGACATCGCCACTCGCTGCAATTATGGAGGTCAGCATGAAAAAGATGATCGTTGGTTTGATGCTATTGACTTTGATACTGGCTGCTTGCAGCACAGGCCAGCCAACGCCGACGCCAGTTGCCTCGACAGTAAATGTGCCCGCCGTGGTCACAGCGTCGGGCAAAGTATTGCCGACGCGTTGGGCTAACTTGAGTTTTCAGACCGGCGGCGCGTTGATCGATCTGAAAGTTCAAACGGGCGATCGGGTGCAGGCCGGCGAGGTGATCGCGCAGCTCGACGACACCGATGCGAAACTTGCCGTGTCGCAGGCTGAGGCGGCGCTGGCGATTGCACAGGCGCAACTCGCTCAAATCAAGGCGGGCGGGCGTGTCGAAGAAATTACGGTAGCCGAACAGGCCGTGAAAGCGGCGGAGGCCAATACGCAAAACGCGACAGCACAACTGGCCCAACTGCAAGCGGGCGCACGTTCGGCGGACATCGCCGCGGCGGAAGCGGATGTCTCGCGGACGGCGGCCGAGGTTGTCTTTGCGCAACAGGCCTACGACGGGGTGCTGAAAGGTCAAGCCACCGCGAAAGAGTATGGCATTTCCGTCGGCGGTCTGGGCGAGGCCGAAGAGAAAATGCGGGCGCAGCTGGCCTCGATCAAGGCGCAGCATGAAGTCGCCGTAAAGCGCCTCGCTCAGGTGAAAGCGGGCGCGACCTGGAATGAAGTGACTGCCGCCCGCGCCAGCGTTGATGCCGCGCAGGCGCAGCAGACCTCGGCGCAAGCTCAACTTGCTTTGCTGAAGGCCGGCGCAGCCGCAGAGCAGATCGCCGTGGCGGAGGCGCAGGTCAAACAGGCACAGGTAACATTGGAGACGGCGAAGTCACAGTTGGCGAAACTCCAACTCGTCGCGCCGTTCGACGGCACGCTCGGGACGGTGTACGTCCGATCGGGCGAGATGATGTCGCCGGGGCAATCGATCGTGACGTTGGGCGATCTAGCATCGTTGCGAATCGAGACGACCGACCTGAGCGAGGCCGACATCGCCCGCGTGCGCGAAGGCGCGACGGCCAGCGTAACGTTTGACGCCCTGCCCGGCCAGACGATCAAGGGCACGGTGACGCGCATCGCGCCGATGAGCACGCCCGGCGTGAGCGCAGTGAACTACACAGTGATCGTCGAACTCGATCAACTTGATCCGGCCTTGCGCTGGGGCATGACGGCGTTTGTGGATGTGCAGATCGGGCAGTAGTGACACGATGACAAGGTGACGGGGTGACAAGATGATCTCTTAACGCAGGTGTCATCCTGTCATCGTGTCATCCTGTCATCGTGTCATCCTGTCATCGTGTCACGACTTGAGGTTTACCATGATTGATCCAAAGGTGGTTGTAGAAGCCATCGGCCTGACCAAGGTCTACGGCGACGGCGAAAAGGTGTACGCGCTGAACGACGTGAGTTTTCGCGTGCAAGCGGCTGAATTCGTGGCCGTGATGGGGCCGAGCGGCTCCGGCAAATCGACGCTGCTCAACATGATCGGCGCGCTCGACAAGCCGTCGACAGGGAAAGTGATCATCGACGGGCACGATCTCGGATCGCTGCACGATCTCGATCGGTTCCGCGCCAAAACCGTGGGCTTCGTGTTCCAGATGCACAACCTGATCCCCACGCTGACGGCGACCGAAAACGTGGAAGTGCCCATGCACGGGCAAGGCAGCGGCGAGCGCGAACGGCACACACGGGCGCAAGAACTGTTGACGATGGTCGGCCTGCAAGGCCGCGGTCATCACTTGCCGTCACAACTATCGGGTGGGCAGCGGCAGAAAGTGGCGATCGCGCGCGCGCTGGCGAACAACCCGGCCATCATCCTGGCCGACGAACCGACCGGCAACCTGGATAGCGTGAGCGGCGATGAAGTACTGAGCGTCTTCGAGACGCTGCACAGCCAGCACGGCACCACCATCATGATCGTCACGCACGATCCCAACGTAGCGCGGCGCACGCACCGCATCCTGATGATGCATGATGGTAAAATCGTGCAGGAAGACATCGTGGGTGATACGTTCACAGAGGACTTGAAGGTGCTGGCTCGCTCGGAGTTGGGGCAAGCGGTGCTGCACGGCCAGACGCCGGATACTTTATCACCCGCCGAACGCGACCTCATGCGCCAACTGTTGACGCGCGCGATGGCTTAAAGATTTGGGACACAGATTGCACAGATAAACACAGATTAACTGCTTCATCCGTTTTATCTGTGCAATCTGTGTCCAGAGGAAAAAACATGCCAGACACCAAACACGTCCTCACCCTCACCGCCGATGCGGGCTTCGGCCATCGCAGCGCGGCTAATGCCATTGCGGCGGCGCTGCAAGAAACGCATGGCCGCGAGTGCACCTTCAAGATCGTGAACCCGCTCGGCGACGAGCGCACGCCTACGCTGCTGCGCAACAGCCAGTCGGATTACGATCGCATCGCGCGCGATCTGCCCGGCCTGTATCGATTGGGCTACGATCTCAGCGATGAGTCCATCACCAGCCGCTTGATGGAAAACGCGCTGCGCACGTTGTTGTATCCCGTGCTGCGCGAGATCATGCTCGATCAGCAGCCGGACGTCATCATCTCCACCTATCCGTTGTATCAAGCGGCGCTGGGCGCGGTCTTTGCGATTACCAAGACCTTTGTGCCCTTGATCGCCGTCGTCACCGATCTGGTGACCGTGCATCAAATCTGGTTCAGCGACGACGCGGATGTGACGATTGTGCCCACGCCGATGGTGCGCGAACTGGCGATCGGAGCGGGGCTGTCGCCGGACAAGATTCAAGTGATCGGCATTCCGGTTCATCCGCGCATCGTGCAGGAGACGCGCGAAAAAGCGGCGATTCGCGCCGAACTGGGCTGGGATCAAGATCGCACGACGATTCTGGCGGTGGGCAGCAAGCGCGTCGAACATCTGGGATCGATTTTGAAAGTGCTGAATCATTCGGGCTGGCCGATTCAACTGGTGATGGCGGCCGGCGGCGACGAGGAACAGTACAACGAATTGCTGAAGACCGAATGGCACGTGCCCGCGCACATCTACAACTTCGTGAAGAACATGCCTACGCTTATGCGCGCTGCCGATGCCATCATCTGCAAGGCGGGCGGGCTGATTGTCACGGAATCATTGGCGGCGGGTCTGCCACTGCTGTTGACGGATGTGATTCCGGGGCAAGAGACGGGCAACGCCAACTACGTCGTCAACGGCGGCGCGGGCGAGTTGATCGAGGAGCCGCTGCAGGCGCTGGAATCGATGGCTCATTGGTTGTCGAATGATCAGGCTTTGCTCAAAGACAGATCAGCCAATGCCGTGAAGTTGGGACGTCCGCGCGCGGCGTATGACATTGTGGAGCAGGCGTGGGCGCTGGCGCAGCGCGGACCAGTGAAGAAAGAGTCGTCGCAGATTGTGGGCCTGCCGAATCTGATCGAGTTGTTCGAGCGGTTTAATGTGGCGTGGAATGAGGAATAGCGAGTCAGCGATACAGCGAGTCAACCGTCATTGCGAGGAGCGCCTTTTGCGACGAAGCAATCTCAGCCTTACCCGACAGAGATTGCTGCTCACACCCGACGCGGTGCATCGGTGGGCCGCCTGGCGTGCCGCGCGCGGCGGCCTTAAAGGCCAGCCACAGGTTCTCAAAGTCGGTGATCAACGGGTACAGCTGTTTGTACGTTTTCATGCGCCTTGCTCCCGATAAGACCTGTCAGGTGGCGCACCGAATATCCGAACGACACGCCGCACTTGCGCCACCTGACAGGTCTGCGTCATTCGCCTATGAGTTTAGCACATCCTGCATCCTGCATCTTGCCTCCTGCATCCTGCATCCTGCATCCTGCATCTTGCATCCTGCATCTTGCCTCACTGCGTTACAAACGCGCCACAACCCTCTTACCATCCACTGACAAGTACGTTAAAAAAATCTCTAAATTGACAGGCGTCGATCAGTGTGTTACAAGTAAATAGTGATTGCCTGGTCATTACAGTCAGGGGAGATTTGATCAGCCGGTGATGCGGGCGGGGGCCACATCATCGGCTGATCGCGGTTTCGACACCCTCAGCAGGAGGTGACTTTGCGGGCAACGTGAATCGATCGAGTTGTGAGTACGTCGCATTCGCCTGTGCTGCCAAAGCACGCAATCTTCGTCAATAAAATCTACCAAGGGAGATCAGACATGCCTCAACTTCACCGTACCAATCGGGGGCCGGGCCGGTGGCTGCTGACGCGAGTGATGCCGCTCGTCGTCGTCTTCGCCATCCTCGCTTTGCCGCTCAGTTCCATCGCTTCGCCCATCGTGCCGGAGCGCATCGAGCACGACCAGCGCGACGATGCCGTCATCTTCTTCGCCGCCGATGGCCTGCGGCAAGACCTGGTCGAGACGCTCTCAAGTCTTCGCATCCTGCCGACTTTTGCCCGCCTGCTGCGCACCGGCGTGAAATCGTCCGGCGGTGGACTGCTCACAGCGGCGCCGCCCAACACGGGCGCGGGCTGGTTCAGCCTGGCGACCGGTGCATGGGCGGGTGTGCATGGTTCCACCAACAACACCTTCCACATCAACGGCGCGCCTTTGAGCACACGCACCGGCGCGTTTGATGCAGGCGTGTTGCAGGCCGAGACGCTGGCGCAGGCGGCCGAGCGCGGCGGCAAGAAGGTCGCGCAGATCGAGTGGGCCGGCGGCCGCAGCGGCGCCATCAACGGGCCGACGGTCGACTTCCGCGGCTTCTTATCCGGGCGCGGCGTTGCCACCAACTACATCGGCGCCACGGATGATGCGGCGTTCGTCGCATCTTTCGGCCTGCAATTCGATCATCCGGCCGGCTTTGCCGGTCAGCCGCCCTTCCCCGGCGCGGCCCCAATCGATGCGGTGGGCTGGACTAACACACCGCAGTCGTACAGTCCCGCGAAGGAAATGCGGTTGCGGGTCATCGACTTTGGCACGGATAAATACGGCCTGAACGCTTACATCTACGACTCGACCAACGATCATCGAGTCAATTACAACCGTGTGCTGTTCGCACCGGCTAAAGACGGCGCGGCGGCGGTGGCCAACTTGCGCCGCGGCGAGTGGGGCGATGTGAAGGTCACGATCAGCGGGGGCGCGCTGGATGGCAAGACGGCGGGTCTGCTGCTGAAAGTGGAAGAACTCAACGGCGATCTATCCAGAGTGCGCCTGTATCACACTTCGGTCACGCGCGCCAACGCCACATGGACCAATTGGGCCGGCGAGCCCGGTTTTACCGGCGACTTCGCGGAGTACATCGCGCAGACGTTCCCCACCTCCATGGCGGCCGATTTCGCCGGGCTGGAAGCGGGCATCGTCAGTGAAGAGACCTACATCGAGCAAGGGGTGTACTGGGAGACGGCCCATTACCCGGTAATCAGATACATTCTAAATACCTACAAGCCCGATCTGGCGATGATCGGTTATCCCATAACCGATGAATTCCAGCACCAGTTCCTGGGGTTGGTGACCCGCAAACTCCCCAATGGCGCAGACAATCCCGCCTATGACGATGTGCAGGTCAACGGCACGCCGGACGGTCGTGTGCTCAAACGCGCGGCCTTCATTGCGCGCGCCTATCGCGGCGCAGATGCGACTTTGAGGCTGGTTCAATCGTTGATGCCAGGGAACAGCAGCACTTTTGTGGCGTCCGATCACGGCTTCGCCCCACAATTCGCGGCGATCGATGCCAGCAAGGTCCTGGTCGATCTGGGGTTGCTCTCCGCACCGCAGACCTCCAACTGCCGTCCGGCCACCGGCGAAACGATCGGCAAGGCCATCGCCTGCTGGGCGGGCGGCACCGTGCAGATTTATCTCAATCTGGCGGGGCGCGATCCGGTCAATGCCAGCTTCACGCAAGTGGCCGCGGCCGATGAAGCCGCGACCGTGGCGCAGATCAGGGCGGCCTTCCAGGCGCTGAGTGATCCCAACGACTGGACCGGCGACGGTGCGCCCGAAGGGTGGACGGTGATCGATCGGACGTACACCAAAGCCGAAGCGCGTTACATCCCCAACGGACCGGCCACCACCACCGATATGGCGCATCCCACCCGCACGGGCGATCTGGTCGTCTTCGCGTATCCGCCGTATCAGTTTGATGCGGCCACACCCGGCACACTCGTGGCCCGATCGGCCTTCTTCGGCCAACACGGTTACGTGCCCGACGTGCAGAACCTGGCGGCGAACGTCAACATGCGCGCCACCTTCATCGCCGGGGGCGATGCAATTCGCGACAAATATGTGGCGGACGATGTGCGCACGATCGACCTCGCGCCGACGATCGCGTACGTCCTGGGCATCCCCGAACCACAGCACTCGCAGGGTCTGGTGCGGCTCGATTTGTTGCGCGACGGCAAGTCGCGCCAACTCATCCCGCTGCTTGGCCTGACCGACTTCCACGGCCAGCTTGAACCTGGCTCGACGACGATCGACGGGCGCAACGTGTCCGTCGGCGGCGCGGCGCAACTGGCGACGATGTTCGACGAGGAAGCGGCGCAGCTGCCCGGCACGTCATTCCTGTTTGCGTCGGGCGATAATGTCGGCGCGTCACCGGCCAACTCCGGTTTGCTGCAAGACATGCCCGCCATCGATGTCGAGAATGCGTGGGGGCTGGATGCCACGTCGTATGGCAACCACGAATTCGACTACGGGATCGATCGGTTGTTGCAGCATCAGGCGCGCGCCAACTTCCCCTTCCTGGGCGCCAACATCGTCAGCGAAACGACGGGGCTTAACCCGGATTGGGTGAAAGGCACGCACGTCTTTAACTATGGTTTCCTGCGGATCGGCGTCATCGGCATCGAGTTGGAGAACACGCCGGAACTGGTGAAGGCGGGCGCAACAGCCGGTCTGCGCTTCCTGCCGGCCATTGAGACCATCCGCGCCGAGTCTGAAAAACTGCGCCGGCGCGGCATCAAAGTGCAAATCGTGCTGATTCACGAAGGCACCGCCACGGGCGCGAACGCCGTCGATGGCAACCCGGCCATTCCGTGGCAAGGTCCCATCATGACGATCGCGCAGGGCATCCAGGACACGACCGTCGATGTGATCCTGGCGGGTCACACGCACCGCGTATCGAACTTGATGGTTGGCAAGATTCTGGTGGCCGAAGGCCTGAACGCGGGCGCGAGTTACTCCGTGGTCCAGATGGTCGTCAAAGGCTCAGACGTCGAATGGGCCGGCGCAGCAACGCGCATTGCGAAGAACCTGGGTGTCGCCAAACGATCGGACGTGCAGGCGATCGTGGATGACGCGAACGCGCAGACGGCCGTGCTGCGCAATCAGGTCATCGGCACGCAGCAGTTCGACATCAGGCGCGCGCCGACACGGTTGTTTGAATCGGCGATGGGCAACCTGGTGACCGATGCGATGCGCGCGAAGTATCCGGGCATAGACGCGGCGATCACCAATTCCGGCGGCCTGCGGGCCGATCTGTTAGTCACACCGCCCACCGCTGGCGAGCAACCGGGAGAGATTACCTGGGGCGAGATGTTCGCGGTGCTGCCCTTCGGCAATCGCACCGTCATCGAGACGTTGACGGGCGCGCAGTTGGAGCAAGCGTTCCTCAACGGCTTCTCGCCGTTCTGCAATGTGGCGATTGCGACCGGCCGCTTCCCGCAGGTCTCCGGCTTGAAGGTGACCTTCGCGTGCAATGGCACAACGCCCGTGGTGACGGGTATGTGGAAGACACCGGATGGCATCGGCGGGACACAGACACCGATCGGACCGGCGGATACCGTTCGCTTCGTGACCAATGACTTCATGTACACGGGCGGCGACGGCTACACGGCTTTCGCGCAGGGCACCAATGTCCTGCAGCCGGGCGATGATCTGCTGCAAGTCGCCATCGAATACGTCACGGCCAATTCACCGGTCGGGCCGGTGGTGGAGGGTCGTATCGTCGGGCCGTAAAGACGCTGTTTAGTCACGCATATCGTATTAGTCAACACGGAGTCCGCTGATCTGGACTCCGTGTTGATGTTTGGATGAAGGCCTTTCCGATGCCCGGCCACAGAGGAGCGGCGACAAATCTAATCCGCATCCAAAGATCAGCCAACCCGATCACGACCCTACCGCCCCCGTCGAGTTTCAAGCGCAATCTTCAGATAACGGAACACCTGTGAGCATCCACGGATCGTTGGGCGCGGATTAGATGGTGTGCTGGTCGGGAGTCCATCTAATCCGCATCCAGAGATCAGCCCATTCGATCACGACCATATCACTCCCGCCGAGTTTCAAGCGCAGTCTTCAGATAACGGAACACCTGTGAGCATCCACGGTTCGTTGGGCGCGGATTAGATGGTGTGCTGGTCGGGAGTCCATCTAATCCGCATCCAGAGATCAGCCCGTTCGATCACGACCCTACCGCCCCCGTCGAGTTTCAAGCGCAATCTTCAGATAACGGAACACCTGTGAGCATCCACCGTTCGTTGGGCGCGGATTAGATGGTGTGCTGGCCGGGAGTCCATCTAATCCGCATCCAGAGATCAGCCCATTCGATCACGACCATATTACTCCCGTCGAGTTTCAAGCGCAATCTTCAGATTACGAAAGTTGGCGGGCACCCGTTGTCAGCCGGGGAGGATGCAGACCTGTCAGGTGGCGCATCAGATGGCCGAACGACATGCCGCACTTGCGCCACCTGACAGGTCTGCGTCATTCGCCTATGAGTTCAGCACATCTTGCCTCCTGCCTCCTGCATCAGGCTAGTTCATTTGTTCACGATGCCCGATATTTAGTGGCTTGCCAATCATCGTGAGTTCGCTTAGAATTTCCGCATGTTGGTGATGTTGCGCTGGATTCCATCCTGCAAGCCTCTACTTGGACGACTCTACATCCCGTGGACCGTCCGCAGCGCCCTGCCGATCTACCCGTTTATCTTCCTCGCTCATTGCTGGGTCATCTGGTTCTCCGCCGACCTCTGGTGATTGTAGCTTTCTGACACTTGCACTGCACGCTGCACGGCAGCACGGTGCAAGTGTTGCTGATTGCTGATCTGTCCATCGACTGACCGATCAGCACCAGGCCGCTCGTCGTCGTCAATCCACAATTAAGAAACAGAAATGAGGAGACATCATGACTCTCACGCGCACGCGTACCCAGGAGTTGTTTCAACGCGCCAAACAGGTCTTTCCGTACGGGGTCAATTCGAACTTCCGCTACTGGGGCGAGGAAAACACCAACGTCTTCACGCACGCCGAAAAATGCTACGTCTACGACGCCGACGAGAATCGCTACATCGACTATCGACTGGGCTTCGGGCCGGTTATTCTAGGTCACGGCCACCCGGCAGTGGTCGAGCGCGTGAGCCAGGCCATCAAAGAGGGCACCGTTTACGCGGCCACGCATCCGCTGGAAATTACGGTCGGCGAGCGCATGACACGCCTGACCAAACTCGATAAGGTGCGCTTTGCCAACAGCGGCACCGAGGCGACGATGCACGCCTTGCGCATCGCGCGCGCTTATACCAATCGTGAGAAGTTCATCAAGTTCGAAGGCACGTATCACGGCATGTACGATTACGCGCTCTTCTCCACCACGATCGGCCAGGCGCGCTCCATGGGCTCGCGCCGCAGCCCCATCCGCATCGCGTCCAGCAGCGGCATTCCCTACGGCGTGGGCGAATACGTGTTCACCCTGCCCTACAACGACATCGATCAACTGCGACGCACGGTCAAGGGCCGCTGGGGTGAAATCGCCGCGATCATGGTCGAGCCGATGATGGGCAACAATGCGTCGGTGATGCCGGTGCCGGGCTTCCTGGAAATCATCCGCGAACTGTGCACAGAGTACGGCATTGTGCTGATCATCGACGAAGTAAAGACCGGCTTCCGTATCGCCAACGGCGGCGCACAGGAATATTTCCACGTTAAGGCGGATCTCGCCACATATGCCAAAGCGATCGCCAACGGGTTCCCGCTGGCCGCCATCGCCGGCACAAACGAGATCATGAGCATCATTCAGCCGGGCCGGGTGGCTGTGGGCGGCACGTACTGCGGCAACATTCCCGGCACCGCGGCGGCCGATGCCACCCTGGAACTCATGGAGACCCAGCCCATTCTGGCGACGATCGGCCAACGCGGCAAACGCCTGATGAACGGCCTTGGCAAGGTGTTGACCGAGGCCAACATCCCGCACGCCTTCATGGGGCCGCCCCAGATGTTCGGCTTTGTGCTGGGCATCGATCGCGCGCCGACCAATTATCGTGACGCCCTGGACACGAACATGGCCCTGTACGAAGCCATCATGCTGGAAATGATCCAGCGCGGTGCGATGGCCGAGCCGGACAATCGCGAACCGTGGTTTCTGTGCTATGATCACACCGATGAGGTGATCGACGAAACGCTGAACATCTTTGCCGACTCGGTGAAGGCCGTCATCCGCAAAGGCGATGTGCGCCTCGACTAATCTGCACCGCCCGATCGATTCGGCCCCTCTACTGCGAGGGGCTTTTTATTCGCCTTCTCCGCCGCAAGTGAGTTATAATATGCGCGCTCATCTACCGCAAAGGATCGATCACCGTGCGCGACAAATTCTTTCGCCAACTGTTGCGGGTTGCTGCGCCTGTCAGTGCCGCCGTCCTGGCCCTATGGTGGAGCAGCCAACGCTCCCAATCGCCGCAGTCTTCTGAAGATCAACCCTCATCCCCGCCCACAACACCGGAGCCGCCGGCCCCGCCGGTCGAAAGCCCCGGCGAGGCACATTTGCAGCGGGACAGAAATCAAACTCTGACCATCACTATCCGGATGCCCCGGTCGATCCAGGACGTCTCGCTCTGGTTCGCTGCCGTCACAGCCCTGAGCGTTATCGCCGCGATCGTCGTGGGCAATGCGCAGCAGCCGGCGTTTCAGTCTCTGGCGCCCATCTTCAGCGCCGCCGCCGCCGGCTTGATCATCGCGTGGATCATCGTGGTCAGGTGGTTCAATCACGATTTGACGCGCCAGTGGCCGCGCTGGCTGTGGCGATTTGTGCTGTTGTTTGCCGCCATTATCATTTCGTTCCTGGCGACCGACATCAACTTCAACGCGCTGGAAGGTGATCGCGCCGGGCAACTGGCCAGCACAGTGTTGTGGATGGGCGCGGTGGTTCTGGCGCTTGCCGCCGCCTGGCGGCGTCACGAGGCCCCCACCGAATCAACTGCCGAGCCGATGACGCGCACCGAAGTGATCGTGCTGATCGCGCTGGTGGCGCTGGCCTTTGTGCTGCGGGTCTTTGATCTAGATCACATCCCCGGCCTGATTCTGGGCGACGAAACCAAGTACACGGTGGCTGCGCGCGATCTGCTGGAGTTGCAACAGCTAAAGCCGTTCACCACCGGCGCTGACGGCCACTGGAATTTCTACCTGCAAATCATCGGGCTGTTCATCCGCCTGTTTGGGCCAACCATGCTGGCGATGCGGTTGTCCAGCGTGATCGCCGGAACGCTGAGCATTATCGCCACCTACGCGGTGGTGCGAGAAGTGTGGGGCCGCCGCGCAGCCCTCATCGTCGCCGCACTGCTGGCGACGTTTCATCATCATTTGCACTACAGCCGCGTCGGCTTCAACAGCATCGACGATCCATTGTTTTCGATGCTGATCTTCGCGTGTGTGTGGCTGGCCTGGCGCAGCGGCCGCCGCCGGGCCTGGCTGATGACGGCCCTGGCGACCGGCCTGTCGCAGTATTTCTTCGTGGGCGGGCGGTTGGTATTGATTCAGTTGGCGGCGCTGGCCGTCTTCTGGTTGATCGCCGATCGGGCGCGGGTCCGGGCGCAGGCGTTGAACATCGCCCTGGCGGTCAGCGTGTTTCTGTGCATCGTCACACCCTCAATCTATTACATCGCCATCCGCCCCGACGAATACATGGGCTCCTTGAACGCAAAGAACATCTACCGGTCACACTGGGTTGAGGCGCAGATGGAGGTGATGCAGCAAACCGAAGGCGAAGTCTTATGGGCGCAACTGCACGACGTGCTGAAGTCGTTCTCGTTTGGCTCGGACGAAGCCTTCTATTGGTCGCAGACCATCTTGACGCCGATCATGTCGGTGCTGGCGGCGATCGGCCTGGCGTACTTTATCGCCCGCCTGCGCCAGGGGCCGTATTTCTGGGTGATTTCAGCCCTGGCGCTGCTGATTCTTTTTGGCGGCATCCTGATGGTCAGCCCGACGGCCGGCTCACACCGCTTGTTGGGCAGCGGCCCGCTCATCTATATCACGATCGCGGTGATCCTCGATCGGGCGTGGGGGTGGTACGAACGGCGCGTGTCGCGCCGCCGGCTCACACTCTTCGCAGGCGTCTTCATCATAGCGCTCTTGATGCTGGCCGACGCGAATTACTACTTTGTCAATTACCTGACCCGCAACGAATTACGCGCCCCCGACGTAACCGGCAATGTCATTCACCGCTACCTGCTGGCGTTGGATCAGCGCACCACCGGCCAGCCGTTGGATATTCGCTGCGTGCAACTTAACACCGATTTCTGCCGCGGCACCAACATCGATTATCTGGCGCGCTCATTAGTGACCCGCGCGCAAATCGTCAGCGACATACCGGGCATCGCCGATGTGCCGCCACCGCCGGGCGATCGTTTGCAAGTCGTGATCATCAATGCCTCCTTCTCGGACGAGGTTGAGCGCGCCCGGCAGCGCTATGCCACACTGCTGCCGTTGAATCTCGAGAACCCGCAAGGCGCGGTGCTGTTCGTCGTGTACGAGATTTACCCGCAATGAATCCGATCGTTTTTCTGGCGCTGTCGGCCATCAGCCTGATTGGGTTGTTACTCATTCTGGCCTGGCTGGTGCGCCGGATTCAACGCGCGGGCCAGTCGCTGCCGGGCGCGCTCCGCGGACTGCTGCACCGGTGGCGGACCCTGGTTGAACTGAGCGTGATCGTCGCGTGGGCGATGTGGGTGGGCCGGGCCTATTTCAACTTCGATCTGCGTGCCTGGCCGTTTGGCAGCGAGTTCGGTTTGTCGGTTCAGTCCTACTTCGTGTGGCAAAATGTCGCGCAGTGCGGCGACTGCGTTCTGTGGAACGGCGCCCTTAACGGCGGCGCACCGGCGTTTGTTGAACTGCACGGCGCGGTGCTCCACCCGCTGGTCGTCATTCCCGCCGTGCTGTGGGGGGCGATCAACGGCATCAAGATTACGCTTATCGGCAGTCTGGCGATGGCCGGCATCGCGCAGTGGTGGCTGGCGAAAGTCCTGCGGCTAGGGATCGTGCCGCGCTTATGGAGTGCGGCGCTGGCCGTGGTGGGCGGGCATCTGGCGGGCCGCCTGTCCAATGGCGTCATCGGCATCGTCATCTCGACAGCCGCGTGCAGTTTGATCATCGCCCCGGCGCTTGAGTTGGCCTTAACCCGCCGGCGACGGTCCACCGTGAAATTAGGCGTAGTGCTGGGCCTGGCCCTGTTGGCCGGTCAAGGGTATTTACAAATCGCCGCCGTGATTTGCCTGTTACCCACTTTGCTGATCTATACGATCGGGCGTGGCATGTCGCGGGCGGTGGCGAAAGAGTTGCTGTTAGCCGGTCTATTGGCAGTGATGATCGCCGCCGTCTTGATCGCGCCGCTGGCGCATTTCTGGCCCAACTTTGCCAAAGATGTGGACCTGGCCTTTGGTACCGCTCAGCCGCTAGAGTATGTACCGCTCAATCTGGTTATCCGGGATGCCGAGTTCTTGGCTGGCACGCAGCTGCACAAGGCACCGATCGGCTATCTGTACGCGGCCTTCATCGGCTGGACACCGATCCTGTTATCGATCGCGGCTGTTCGTTTAGCGCCGCGCACGCAGCGCCGTCAACTGGTTTATTTGCTGGGCACGATCGGTTTGCTCATCCTCATGGCCAGTGCGCTGCCGCTCAAATTCTTGCGTGACACACTGGCGTTAAGTTTCCTGTCGGCAGTGCGCTATCCAGCGCTGATGCTGGGGCTGGCCGTGCCGCTGATTTTAGGGCTGGCGGCCTGGGGGCTTGATCTGATCCTGGCGCAGCCCGGGCTTCGTCGGCCCGCAGCCCGATCGGTTTTGGCACACGCCGCGCCGGGTTTGAAAGGGCTGGTGATCGGCCTCGTCCTGGGCCTGTCGATCCAGGTGGTCCACGAATACAGCGACGCTTATTTAGGGTTGGTGCCCGCGCCCCCAAACACCGAGCAGTTGATTAGCGACTTGCAGACGCCAACCGCGCAATGGGTCAGTCCGCCTTACGGTGAGGGCTATTGGCCGCCACTGGCGCTGGCAGCCGGCCTGAAGATTAACGTGTGGCGTCCGTGGATCTGGCTGGGGCGGAACAATCCACCGGCGTATTATTTAGCCACGCGGCACGCGGAAGACGTCACGGCAGCGACCTATGTGAAAACACGGCTCGGGGTGTACGTCCTGCATAATCCCGCCGACGAGTACGCGACGCTCGCCAGCGGTTCGCAGTCGCTGCCCTGTCAGGCCGCCTCGACCGGCGGCCATATCGATGTGGACTGCGACAACGATCGGCCGGGCACGCTCATCGTGCACGAAAACAACTGGGACGGTTGGACGGTGTCCCGCGACGGGCAGCCGGCGTCACTCGGCAGCAGCCAATGGCTCACGGTTGAAGCGCCGGCGGGCCGCAGCCACTTTGAATTTCGGTATCGCCCGTGGGACGTACCGCTGGGTATCACCTTAACCGTGTTGGGCCTCGCGTTGGCAATCGTCTGGTGGATCAGAGCGCCATACGCGCAGCCCGAAACTGAAACTCAACCGGGTGTGTCAACCTCATGAAAAAAGCCCTGTACGGCGCAGTCGTTGCGATGCTCATGGCCCTCAACGCCGTGCTCTTCTTCAGGCGACGATCAGGTGGTCGATTGGCCGCGCGCGGAGAAGCCAGCGCGCAAGCGACACCTGTTACATCCGATCGGCCTACGGCGCCCACTCGGTCTGCTACATTGTCCAGGTCGGTCAAAGCCCAAGCGACGCCACTCACAGCAAAGCCTCAACCTGACTCGGCCCCGGCAGTAGCGTCCGGCACGCAGCATGTACCACGTACCATCGCGCAGCATCCCCATGGGACGTCGGTCTCATCACTCGTCAGTGCGAAGCCTCCCCGTGGGACTCGTCACTCGTCACTCGTCACTCGTTACTCATTACCAGCCTGGCTGCGCTCGCTCGACATGCAGCTCTTCGTGCTGGCGGGCCTGGTCTTTGCGCTCACCCGCTTGATCGGCCTCGATCGTTGGCCGGTCTACTTCTTCACCGACGAAGCGATCAATCCGCTGCTGGCGGCCGACTTCATCCGGCACGGCTTCACCGACGGCGCGGGCCAGTGGTTCCCCACGTACTTTGCCAACGGGCAATATCTGAGCCTGAGCACGAGCGTTTACGCACAGGTCATCCCCTACCTTTTGTTCGGATTCTCAGTTGTTGTGACGCGCGCCGTGCCCGCGCTGATCGCGCTGTCGGGCACTCTGGCAATCGGGCTGATTTTGCGCGACATCTTCAAACTGCGCTTCTGGTGGATCGGCACACTGATCCTGTCGATCACGCCCGCATGGTTTCTGCACTCGCGCACCGCGTTCGAGCATCCGTTGTGGGTGGCGTTCTATGCGTGGTTCTTGTACTTCTATCTGCGCTATCGCACCGACAAACCGCAGTATTTACTGTTGTCGTTTGGCTGTGGTGCGCTGTCGTTCTATTCGTACAACGGCGCGCAGTTGGGTGTGGTCGTCACCGGCCTATTGTTGCTCATTTCGGATGCGCGCTATCACTATCAAACGCTGCGCCACAACCCCCGACTGCTGGCTGCTGCCGCGATTGTATTGCTCCTGGTGGCGCTGCCCTTCCTGCGCTTCTACGCCGATCACTCCGACGAGACCTTTAAGCACCTGCGCATTCTCGATTCGTACTGGACACAGCCGATCTCGATGGACGAGAAGCTCAATCGATTGGTGCAGGAGTTCGCGTTTGGTCTCAGTCCCGATTATTGGTACGCGCCCGAAAACGCTCGTGATTTGATCCGGCATCAGATGAAAGGCTACGGCCTGCTGCTGCCCGTCACGCTGCCGTTTACGCTGTTAGGCTTGTTGCTGTGCCTGAAGAACTTCAAGTCATCGCCGTATCGCGCCGCATTGATCGCGCTGTTTATCGCGCCGATCGGCGGTGTGCTCGTGCAGACCCTGGTGCTGCGTGTGCTGGTGATGATGATCCCGGCAGCCTTACTCGCCTCGATCGGTTTGATCGCCATCCTTGAGTTGATTGCCAAGCGTTGGAAGTATCGCCCCGTCGCAATCGGCGCATTCGCCGTGCTGGCGGGCTTCAACCTGTTCATGCTCAACGACTCACTGACCAACGGCCTGACCTGGTACACCGACTATGGTATGGGCGGCCTGCAATATGGCGGCCAACAGATCTTTGAAGAAGTAAAAGACG
Source organism: Chloroflexota bacterium (assembly GCA_016219235.1). Next base: position 4,386 of record JACRBO010000126.1, on the reverse strand, counting down.
TGTTGCGCGAGTCGCCGCAGACGCGCGTCTATGTCTCACCGACGTGGGCCAATGGCACCGACGCGCTGCTGATGTTCTTCATGCCGGACGAGCTGCGCGTGCAGATGGGCAATATCGACGCCTACATGTTCAGCCAACGGCCACTGGACGATAACATGCTGCTGGTGATGACGGCCGATGAATATCAGCGCAACCTGCTCGATGCCAAGTTCGCCAATATTCGCGTCGAACGCACCATCAAGTATCCCGATGGCCGCGACGGCTTCTATTTTGTGCGGCTGAACTACTCCGAGCAAGCGTCTGCCATCTTTGCCGAAGAAGATGCCGCGCGCCGCCGCCCGCAAGAATCAGACCTCGCGCTCGATGGGCAGACCGTCAAGACCGTGCACTCGCGGCTCGACATCGGGCCGATTACCAGTGCTTTCGACGGCGATCCGTTCACGCTGGTGCGCACCGTCGTCGATAACCCGTTCTTCATCACGCTCACCTTCCCGGAGCCGCGCACACTGGCGGGTGTCACGCTGACCACCGCGACGATGAACTTCAACGCCGCCATCACGGTGACGCTGGTCAGTGGCGAGACGCAAATATACAACCGCGATTATCTGCAAACCGGTCCCGATCCTACCAACGACTTTCCATTTGATCCCGCGCCGGCTGGACCGATCCGGGCCATCCGCATCGACATCAAAGACCTCAATGCGATTGGCGATGCTCACATCCACGTGCGAGAGATTAAACTGCGGTGAGGAAAGAAGTAGATAAGGAAACAAGTAGACAAGGAATACGTGATCGATTCAACACTCTTGCTGTTGGTCATTCTCGCGCTCGCCGCCGATGTCGTCATCGTCTGGTATCGGCGGCGAGCGAAGCACCGCGCCAACTCGCGCACGTCGATTGCCCCTAATCACTCGTCACTCGTCACTCGTCAGCCGCACCGCTTCACGTTTGATACTGCGCTCTTCTCCCTCACCGCGCTGCTCTTTTTTCTCACACGTCTGATCGCGCTGGAACGCTGGCCCATCTATTTCTTCACCGATGAAGCGGTGAATGCCGTGCGTGCCGCCGAGTTATTAAGCAACGGCCTGCGCGATGCCCACGACGTTTTCCTGCCGACCTATTTTCAGAACGGGCTGGTCACCAGCCTCAGCACCAGCGTTTACGCACAGGTCATCCCGACGGCGTTGTTTGGCTTATCGATGTTTGTCACACGCACCGTAGTTGTCCTGATCACGCTATCGGGTACGCTGGCCGTTGGTCTGATTCTGCGCGATGCCTTCAAAGTCCGTTTTTGGTGGATCGGTTCGTTGCTGCTCTCGATCACACCCGCGTGGTTCTTGCATTCACGCACCGCCTTCGAGCACCCGCTGTGGGTCAGTTTTTTCGCGTGGTTCATCTATTTCTATTTACGCTATCGCCTCGATCGACCACGCCACCTGCTCACCGCCCTGCTCTGCGGCGCACTGTCGTTCTATGCGTACAACGGCGGTCAGTTGGGAGTGGTGCTCACCGGCCTGCTGTTGTTGATCGTCGATGCGCGCTACCACGTCCACACATTGCGCACCCGGCCGCGCTTGCTGATCGCTGCGCTCGTAGTGTTTATCATCGTCGTTGCGCCCTACGCACGGTTCTACGCCGACAATAGCGCTGAAATCAATCAGCATCTACGCTTGCTCGATTCGTACTGGACACAGTCCCTGTCGTTCAGCGAAAAACTGGGCCGCCTGTTACAAGAATACTGGAACGGTCTGCGCCCCGATGATTGGTTCGCGTCCGACAACACGCGCGATTTGATCCGGCATCAGATGAAGGGCTATGCTCAATTGCCCCTCTATCTGCTGCCGTTCTTCAGCGTCGGTCTGGCGATCGTCTTGAAAAAAGCACGCTTAGCCCCGCAGCGCACCTTGTTGATTGCGCTGCTGATCGCCCCCGCTGGCGGAGTGCTGGTCTCGGCCTACGTCTTGCGCATTCTGGTCTTCGTCGTACCCGCGGCGCTGCTCAGTGCGTTGGGCCTAATCGCGTTGCTAGAGATTATCGGGCGGCGAGTGGCTTATCGGTCGTTGGCGTTGGGCGCGGGCGCGCTCCTCGCGTCGATCAACCTCATCATGTTGATTGACGCGACGACCAACGGCCCGACCTGGTACGACAACTACGGCCTGACGGGCCTGCAATATGGCGGGCCGCAAGTCTTCGCGGAAGCGCAGCGCCTCGTCAACGCCGACCCGCAACGCAAAGTGTGGATCGCATCGACATGGCTCAACGGCCCGGAAGTGCTGAAGGCGTTCTTCGCGCCGACCGAACCGCACATCCAACTGTTTGATCTCAACGCTGTTGTGCACGAGCGCTACGACATCGACGCGCTAACGCTGGTGCTCAATCGCGACGATTACCAGCGCGTGATCGACAGCGGCAAGTTCACCGTGCAGTCCGTCGAAAGCACCCTGCCCTATCCCGATGGCACACCCGGCTTCACCTTCGCGCGCCTGTCCTACTCGCCCCAGGCCGATGGGCTGTTCGCCGCCGAAAGTGAAGCGCGTTCGAAGTTGCTGAGTGAAACGATCGAGTGGCAGGGACAACCGTTGATGATTGCCCATTCACGGCTCGACATCGGCTCGATCGATTTGCTCTACGATGGCGATCCGGCGACGCTGATCCGCACGCAGGAGGTCAATCCGGCGATCATCGAGTTGATCTTCACCACGCCGGTCGCTGTCTCAGGCGTCGCTGTCGCCACCACCAGCCCGACCGTGACGCTCGCCATCGACGTGACGACGAGCGATCAACAGTCGCTGCATTTTGAGCAATCAGACACAGGGCTGTCACCTGACTCGACCGTGAAAATTGATTTTGGCGCGCCGCTCAACGTGACCCGGCTACGCCTGACCCTGCACGACCCGCAGGCCGCTCCCTACGCCAACCTCCACCTCCGCGAGGTTGAGATCAAGCCTTGATCATTGGTCACACTTGCACCACACCAAACCGCTTGCGGCTCAAGTGCAGGTGTTGATCATTGATTCCGCCTATGCTATACTTTCGCCCACCTCGCAGTCCGAACAGCAATCTAAAATCTCAAATTGAATAGGGAGGAGCCGTGGCTGAATCTGACAGCAACCAGGCTGAGTTCTATTATCCATCGGCCGATGTGATCGCTCAGGCGCACATCAAGAGTTGGGATGAAATGGCCCAACAGGCCGACGCTGATTACGTCGGCTTCTGGGAAGAGCGCGCCAAAGAACTCGTCGATTGGCACGCGCCGTGGACGCAAGTGCTGGACGAGTCCAACAAACCGTTCTACAAGTGGTTCGTCGGCGCGCGCACGAACATCGTACACAACGCCATCGATCGACATTTGAAGACCGCTCGCAAAAACAAACTCGCTCTGATCTGGGAAGGCGAGAAGGGTGAGCAGCGCACCTTCTCTTATTTCTCCCTCAATCGCGAAGTCAGCAAGTTCGCCAGCGTGCTCAAAGCGCTGGGCGTCAAGAAGGGCGACCGCATCACCATCTACATGGGGCGCGTGCCCGAACTGCCTATCGCCATGCTGGCCTGCGCCAAGATCGGCGCGGTGCACTCGGTGGTATACGGCGGCTTCTCCACCGAGGCGCTGCATGGCCGCATCGAAGACTCGCAATCGCGCGTGGTCATCACCTGCGACGGCTCGTTCATGAACGGCAAGATCATCGAGTTGAAGAAGATCGCCGACGAGGCCATCAAGCGCGCGCCCATCGTCGAGCACGTTGTCGTCTTCAAACGTACCGGCCAGCCGATCGACATGGAAGAAGGCCGCGATATGTGGTGGCACGATCTGATGGCGCTGCCCATCGCCGACTACCGCTGCCCCACAGAGATCCTCGATGCCGAAGACCCGATGTTCATGCTCTACACGTCGGGCACGACCGGCAAGCCCAAAGCCATCGTGCATACACACGGCGGTTATCAGGTGGGCGTAGCGGCCACCCTGAAATACGTGTTCGATCTGAAAGATGAAGACCGCTGGTGGTGCGCGGCCGATCCGGGCTGGATTACGGGCCACTCGTACATCGTGTACGGGCCGTTGATTCTGGGCGCAACCAGCGTGATGTACGAAGGCGCGCCGACGTATCCGTATCCCGATCGGTGGTGGAGCATCGTCGAGAAGTTTGGCGTCAACGTGCTGTATATGGCGCCTACGGCCATTCGCGGCCTGATGCGCTTTGGCGAGGCGTGGCCCAATCGCCGCGATTTGTCATCGCTGCGCTTGCTTGGCTCCGTCGGCGAACCGATCAATCCCGAGGCGTGGCGCTGGTATTTCAAGAACATCGGCAAAGAGCGCTGCCCCATCATGGATACGTGGTGGCAGACCGAGACGGGCATGTTCATGATCACGCCCATCCCCACGCTGCCGCT
>JACRBO010000137.1 GCA_016219235.1 Chloroflexota bacterium | reverse complement strand
TGCTCTATCATCGCGGCCCGGCCCGCGTCTTTGATTGCGAAGAGGCCTCGTTTGAAGCGGTGAAGAACAATCAGATCAAACCGAACGATGTCGTAGTCATCCGCTACGAAGGCCCGCGCGGCGGCCCCGGCATGCGCGAGATGTTGGGCGTTACAGCGGCGCTCGCCGGCGCGGAACTCGATCATTCCGTCGCGCTGTTGACGGATGGCCGCTTCAGCGGCGCAACGCACGGCCTGATGGCGGGGCACGTCGCGCCGGAAGCCGCGCGCGGCGGCCCGATTGCGGCGGTGCGCGATGGCGACATGATCGTGTTCGACATCAACGCGCGCAAACTCAGCGTGGAAATCTCGGACGCCGAGTTGGCCGATCGGTTGCAAGATTGGACGCCGCCTGCGCCGCATTACAAGACCGGCGTCATGGCGAAATACGCGAATGCGGTGTCGTCGGCATCGACGGGTGCGACAACGATCTAGTTACTCATTACTCGTTACTCGTTCGCTAATGAGTAACGAGTAACGAGTAAATCTCCTGGAGGAGCAATGAAACTTACCGGCGCGAAAATCATCTGGGAATGTCTGGTGCGAGAAGGCGTTGATACGGTCTTCGGTTATCCCGGCGGTACGATTCTGCCCGCCTACGATGCGATGCTGGATTATCCAGCGATTCATCATGTGCTATGCCGCCACGAGCAAGGTGGCACGCACATGGCCGATGCGTATGCGCGCGCGTCCGGCCGCGTGGGCGTGATGTTCGCTACATCCGGCCCCGGCGCAACCAACACCGTCACCGGCCTCGCCACCGCGATGATGGACTCGTCGCCGGTCGTGTGTATTACGGGGCAGGTCGCCGGTTCGCTGGTCGGACTCGATGCTTTTCAGGAGACCGATGTCACTGGCGTGACACAGACAGTGACAAAACACAACTACTTAGTCACGCGGCCGGAAGACATCTCGAGCTCCATCCGTGAAGCGTTTTACATCGCGCGCACGGGGCGACCCGGCCCGGTGCTGGTGGACATCACCAAAGACGCGCAGCAGAAAGACACCGAATTCGATTGGGATGCTGCTGCACCGAGCCTGCCCGGTTATCGGCCCGATCTGCACGCCCTGCCCGAAGAATATGAGAAGGCGCTCAACTTGATCCGCAGCGCGAAACGACCGGTGATCCTCGCGGGGCGCGGTGTGCTGCAATCGGGCGCGATGCGGGCCGTGCAGGAATTTGCCGAGAAAACCAACACGCCCATCGCGATGACGCTGCTCGGCATCGGCGGTGTGCCCGCCAATCATCCGCTCAACCTCGGTATGATGGGCATGCACGGTGAAGCGTGGGTCAATCACGCGATTCAACAGGCCGACCTGCTGCTGGCCTTCGGGATGCGCTTCGACGATCGGGTGACGGGGAACGTCAAGACCTACGCGCCCAAGGCGAAGAAGATTCACATCGAGATCGATCCGTCTGAGGTCAACAAAGTCGTTAAGGTCGATGTGGCGCTCGTCGGCGATCTGTGCGAGGTGCTGCAAGAACTCGCGCCGCGCGTGCAAACTTGCGATCACGGCGAATGGCTGGCGCACATCGACGAGATGAAGGGCGATTCGGCAGTGCGTGATATTCAGGGCTTGCCCGACACCGGCCACCTGTACGCCGCGCACGTCATCAACGATCTGTGGCGCTTCACCAGGGGCGAAGCGCTGATCTGCACCGACGTGGGTCAGCATCAAATGTGGACGGCGCAGTATTACAAGCAGAACCGTCCGTTCAACTTCATCACGTCGGGCGGTCTGGGCACGATGGGCTTCGGCCTCCCGGCGGCCATCGGCGCGAAACTGGCGCGGCCCGATGCCAACGTGTGGTCGATTTCCGGCGACGGCGGTTTCCAGATGACGCTGGCTGAATTGGCGACGGCGGCGCAGGAAGGCATTAAGGTCAATGCGGCCATCATCAACAACGGTTATCTGGGCATGGTGCGCCAGTGGCAAGAGTTCTTCTACGACAAACGCTACGCGGCCACGCCGATGCTCAGCCCCGACTTCGTGAAGATTGCGGAAGCGTATGGTCACAAGGGTATCCGCGTCACGCAACGCTCGGAAGTCGAAGACGCGCTGCGCGAAGCCGAGGCTTACCCCGGCACGGTGGTCATCGATTTCCGCGTCGAGAAGGAAGACAGCGTGTACCCGATGGTTCCGGCCGGAGCCGATCTGCACGCGATGATCCGCAGGCCCATGCCGCAGAACGTGATGGTGGAAAGCGGTGCGGATGCGGAGTGGGACATCAGTGTAAAGTGAAGAGATGACACGATGACATGATGACAAGATGATCCCATTAACAAAGTCATCTTGTCATCCCTTCATCTTGTCATCTTGTCAGGAGAGAAAAGCATGGCACCTCATACCTTTGTCGCTTACGTCGAAGATAAACCCGGTGTGCTGAATCGCGTCTCGTCGTTGTTCCGTCGGCGCACGTTCAACATCGAATCGCTGACGGTCGGGCATACCGATCAACCTGGCGTGTCGCGCATGACCATCGTCGTCGATACCGACGAACTCGGCGCGCGGCGCGTGGAAGCGAACCTGTACAAGCTGGTCAACGTGCTGCGCGTCGATAACGTCACCGCGCAGGCGACGGTGGAACGCGACCTCGCTTTGATCAAAGTGACGGCCCGCAACGGCAAACGCTCGGAGATCATGCAGCTGGTCGATGTCTATCGCGCCCGCATCGTCGACGTGACGAACGACTCGCTCGTCGTCGAGATCACCGGCACGGAAGACAAGATCGAGAGCATGGTGGACATCCTGCGGCCCTTCGGCATCATCGAGATGGTGCGCACGGGTGTGGTCTCGATGACGCGCGGTTCGGAGGCGGTCAGCGCCAATCCGCGACTGGTCGCGGCGATGATTCCAGAAGCGTCACTGAATTAACTCACTGTGCGTGCCGTCATTGCGAGCGTCAGCGAAGCAATCTCCTGCTGACCAACCCTGAGATTGCTTCGTCGCATCATTCGACTACACGGCGAAAAGATGCCGCTCCGCTCAGGACGCTCCTCGCAATGACGCACTCATCCAACGTCCAATTTCTAATTTCCAATCTCAGGAGATCTCATGGCAAAGTTTAATTTCGGCGGCGTGGAAGAAACAGTCGTGACGCGCGACGAGTTTCCCCTCGACAAAGCCCGCGAAGTGTTGAAGAACGAAGTCGTGGCCGTGCTCGGTTACGGCGTGCAAGGTCCCGCGCAAGCGCTGAACATGCGCGACAACGGCATCAACGTGATCGTCGGCCAGAAGGAAGGCAGCGCCAGTTGGAAGAAGGCCCTCGCCGATGGCTGGGTGCCGGGCAAAGACTTATTCTCCATTCAGGAAGCCGCCGAACGCGGCACGGTGATTCAATATTTGTTGTCGGATGCAGGCCAGCGCGCCGTGTGGCCCAGCATCGTCGAGTGCCTGAACGAAGGCGATATGCTGTATTTCTCGCACGGCTTCGGCGTCGTGTACGGCGATCAGACCGGCATCGTGCCGCCGCCCCACGTCGACGTGGCCCTCGTCGCGCCGAAGGGGTCGGGCCGCAGCGTGCGCCGCAACTTCCTCGACGGATCGGGCATCAACGCGAGTTTCTCGGTGCGGCAGGATGCGACCGGCCGCGCATGGGAACGCACCATCGCGCTCGGCATCGCGATCG
>JACRBO010000138.1 GCA_016219235.1 Chloroflexota bacterium | reverse complement strand
GCCCAAGGATTTCAAGACCGGTTCCAAAGGCTTCTTCGCCAGCGGCAAGGTGGAGATCGAGGGCAAACGCTATCAGGCGCAGATTCAACTGGTAGAGATTGGCAGCAAGACGGCAGCAAAGGACGAATAGTCCGTTGTTTCGATAGCACACAAACTAACCGCGCAGACGCCACGCGTCTCGACCGGTTTTGCGGCTCTCCCGACTTTAGGCTGGAAACTCTCACGCAAAGCAGCGAAGGCGCAAAGATTACCGGGCTTTTCTTTGCCGCTTAGAGGCTTTGAGTGAGCTGTTTCAGGTTGGACTGGAAGGGCCGAGTTTACTACTTCACTTCGTCCCAATTCTGTCCCACGCCCACTTCCACCTTCAACGGTGGATTGAGCGCGTAGGCGTTTTCCATCAACTCTTTCAACAATTGCTCGACTTCGCCGGCCTCTGCTCGCGGCGCTTCGAGAATCAACTCGTCGTGGACTTGCAGGATCAAGCGGGCCTTGAGCTGGCGCGCCGCTAATTCGCGGTGGATGTTGATCATCGCGATCTTGATGATGTCGGCCGCCGTGCCCTGAATGGGGTGGTTGATGGATTCGCGCTCGGCTGCCCGTTGCATCACGTTGGTGCGTGCGTCGCGCGTTTCGGTCCGCAAGATGGGGAAGTAGCGCCGCCGCCCCAGCAGCGTTTCCACGTAGCCGTCCTCTTTCGCGCGGCGCTTGGTGTCGTCGATGTACTGGCGGATGCTGGGAAAGCCGGCAAAATAAGCCTCCACAAACTTCTGCGCTTCTTTCATCGAGATGCCCGCTTGCTGCGCCAGCGATTGCGTGCCCATGCCGTACAACAAACCAAAGTTCACGCGCTTGGCAAACGAGCGTTGATCGGACGTGACCTGATCCAGCGGCACATTCAACACGGTGGCGGCGGTGGCGCGGTGGATGTCTTGTCCCGCCGCAAAGGCTGCGCGCAAGCCCGGATCGTTGGCAATGTGCGCGGCGATGCGCAGTTCCACTTGCGAGTAGTCGGCGGCGATGAGTATGTTGCCCGGCTCCACGATGAAGGCGCGGCGCACCTCGCGGCCCAGTTCGCTGCGGATGGGGATGTTCTGCAAGTTCGGGTCTTGCGACGCGATGCGGCCGCTGACCGCGCCGGTCTGATTGAAGGACGTGTGCACGCGCCCGGTCTTAGGGTTGATCAACTTCGGCAGGGCATCCAGATACGTGCCTTTTAACTTAGATAACTGCCGCTGCTCCAGGATCAGATCGATCACGGGATGCAGGCCCTTCATCGAGTCCAGCACGTCGGCGGCCACGGACACCTTGCCGGTGGACGTCTTGCGTTCACCCGGCGCGGTGAGCTGTAGCTGCGTGAATAACACTTCGCCCAGTTGCGCGGGCGAGTTGAGGTTGAACGGCCGCCCCACCATCTTGTACACCTGCGCTTCGATCTCTTTGAGCCGCTTGTCCAGACGCACGGACATATCGCCCAGGAATTTTGCATCGATCTTGACGCCCGCTAATTCCATATCCAGCAGCACGGGCACGAGCGGCATATCGATCGTGTCGAGTAGTTGACGCAAGCCCAGTTCGTTGAGCTGCGGTTCCTGCAACGTCATCAGGCGCAAGGTCACATCGGCATCGGCGGCCGCGTAGGGTGCCGCGTCTTCAATGGCGACCTGATCCATGCTGATCTGTTTCTTGCCCGTGCCGATCAACTCGCTGATCTCCGTCATCTCAAGACTGAGTTGCGACGCGGCGAGTTTCTTCAAGCCGATGTGTCCGCCCGGCTCGATGAGGAATGCGCCCAACATCGTGTCGAAGGTCAGGCCGCGAATCGGCAGTCCGGCTTCGTGCAGCACGGCCATGTCGAACTTGGCGTTGTGTGCCACTTTAGGTTTGGACTCATCGGCGAAGATCGCTTGCAACGCCGATCGCACGGCGGCTATCGGCAGTTGTTGTCCTTCCGCGTGACCCACCGGAATGTAATAGCCTTCACCTTCACGCACGCTGAGTGAAATGCCGACGAGGTTGCTCAACAGTGGATCGGTTGAAGTCGTCTCCGTATCAAACGCAATGATCGGCGCGGCCTTCAAGTCTGCGACCAGGGCTTTTGATCCAGCCTCATCCTGCACGATCGTCGTCGTAGTGAAGGTGGGTTTGTTTGGTTTGGGACTTGCGTCTGACGTTGCTTCGTCTTCGCCAAACATCGAGATTTGCTTAGGTTTCGTCGCTTTACGCGACGCCGTAGGCGCCGCAGCAGGCGCGACCTCAGTCGTCGCCGGGGCTTGATCGGGTGCGGATTCGATCGGGGCGGCGGACACGCCGCCTTGCGGCAGACGATTGCGCAGCTGCTTGAAATCCAACTCATCGAACAACGCAATCACTCGATCGCGATTGTACTGGTGAATGGCGCATTCGTCCCACGCCAGATCGATCGGCACATTGAGGCGAATCGTCACGAGGTCTTTGCTGAGAAAGGCCATGTCGCGATTGGCTTCCAGCGCAGTTTTGGCGCGGGCGGGCGTGACCGTGTCGAGATGATCGTAGACGTTCTCCACCGTACCGAATTGCTGCAACAGGCTGGTGGCCGTCTTTTCGCCGATGCCTTTGACGCCGGGGACGTTGTCGCTGGTGTCGCCTTTCAGCGCCTTGTAATCGATCAGTTGAATCGGATCAAGCCCGTAGCGTTCCTTGACGGCGGTTTCATCGTAAGTGGTCGTGTCGTTCCACATGCGGCCCGACGTAAACACCTTGACGTGCGGATCGATCAGTTGAAACGCATCGGTGTCGCCGGTCACGATCAGCGCCTCAAGCCCATCGGCGGCGGCGCGTTTGGACAGCGTGCCCAAAATGTCGTCGGCTTCATAGCCTTCCGCGGTGATAGCCGGAATGCCAAAGGCCTCCACCAGTTGCACGATGCGCGGCATCTGCCCCGCGAGTTCGTCGGGCATTTTCTGGCGCGTGCCCTTGTACTCGGCAAACTTATCATCGCGGAAAGTGCGGCCTTTGTCGAAGGCACACATGATGTAGTCGGGCTTTTCGTCAGCCCACACTTTGAACAGCATCGACGCGAAGCCAAAGATGGCGTTGGTGAATTCGCCGCGGCCATTGGAGAAGCGCGGCTTGCCACTGGCATCGTACAACGGCAGCCCGTAGAACGCGCGGTAAGCCAGTGAATGTCCGTCGAGAAGGAGAATCTTCTTCATGGTGGTCTCTTTGCCTTTTGACGAGTAACGAGTAACGAGTGACGAGTGATTTGTCTTTCACTCATCACTCGTCACTCGTCATGCCAGGTAATCTCACTGCCTCGCCAGTCTATCCAACTCCGCCTGAATCGTCGCTTTATCTTCCGGTTTTTCCGCTAAGGTCAGCGCGCGTTTTAGATCGGCCACGGCCAGATCGCGCTTGAACTGCTTGTCGTAGGCGCGGGCGCGCTGCACATAGCCGTCGATGAACTGCGGATTGATCCGCAGCGCGGCAGTGAAATCGGTGATAGCCCGATCGTATTGGGCTTGATCGAAATAAATCTGCCCGCGCCCGATCAGCGCCTCCAGCGACTCCGGTTCCAGTTTCAGGATCGTGTCGAAGTCGTCCAGCGCGGCCTTGAAGTCGCGGCGGATTTGATGCAGCTGTCCGCGCTTCAAATACACGGTGATGTTTTCTGGATCGACTAGCGTGGCGCGGGTTAGATCGGCCAGCGCCCCGTCGAGGTCACTGCCCGCGATGTACGCGTCGGCGCGCGCCAGGTAAGCGTCTACGTTTTCAGGCTCTAGCGCGATCACGGCGCTGAGATCGTCGATGACGCGCCGATCGACCGCGAATTGTCTGGCGGGTCGATTGGCGACATACGCTAGCGCGCGATAGTAATAGGCAGGCGCGTAATTGGGATCGATTTCCAGCGCGCGGCTGAAGATCTCGATCGAGGTGGTGATGTTGCCGGAGGCCTGCATGATGCGGCCGCGATTGACATAGACCGACGGCTCGTTGGGACTGAGCGAGATCGCGCGATCGAGATCGAGCAGCGCCAGCGCATACTCCTCGCGGCCCGCGCGCGCCTCGCCTCGATGGACCCACGCAGCAATGTTGCCCGGATCGAGTTCGATCACCGTCGAAAAGTCTGCGATTGCACCATCCAGATCGCCCTGTGCCAGATAGACCTGCGCGCGATTCCAGTACAGCAGCGCATTACGCTTGTCCAGTTGAATGGCCTGCGTAAAGTCCAACAGCGCCGTCATGTAATCCTTCCGCGCATAGGCCTGCAGGCCGGACTTGTAGTATTGTCCGGCTGCTTCAGCGGTGGGCGTGGGCGAAGCGGGCAACTGGCGCGGCATGAATGTGGGCGGCGGCAGCGTCGGTTCGATCGGCGTGCGGGTGGGCAGCACCGGCGCGGCTGATTCGATCGCCGCGGTGGCGGTCGGCGGCCCTGCGGGCGGTGACAGTTCAATCGGGTTGGTCGCACACCCGATCGCTCCAATCGCGATCAAGATCAAACTGATCAGTCGGGCAAACGTAGGGCGGAGCACAGGCATCGACATGCAACGATTGTATCACGAGTGGCGATGACTTCTCAAGCAAATTGGTCTGAGAGTATGCTATAATGCCGTTCGCACTTTTGGCCGAATGATGATGACGATGACGACCTTCAAGGGTGAGGCAGACGAGCGACGCCTGAGCGCGCAACTGGAAGCGCTGCTGGAAGCGTCGATGGCGATCACCGCCGAACTGGCGATTGACCGTGTTTTGCAGCGCATCGTCGATCTGGCGCGCACGCTGGTCGGCGCAAAGTATTCGGCGCTGGGCGTGCCCAATCCCAGCGGCAACCTCGACAAGTTTGTGACCTCGGGCATGACGCCAGACGAAGTCCGCGCGGCCGGTCATGCGCCTGTCGGCAAAGGTTTACTGGGCGTCTTATTGCGCGAGCCTAAGCCCATCCGCCTGCGCCGCCTGGAAGATGATCCGCGTTCGAGCGGCGTCGGCGGTCATCATCCGCACATGACCAGTTTCCTCGGTGTGCCCATCATCTTCAAGGGTAAACTGCTGGGCAACCTGTATTTAACGGACAAGATCGGCGCGGATGAATTCTCCGATCAAGACGAGCATCTGATCACGATGCTGGCCGCGCAGGCCGCCATCGCCATCGAGAATGCCAACCTCTACAAGCAGGTGCAGCGATTGGCGGTGCTGGAAGAGCGCGAGCGCATCGCGATGGACTTGCACGACGGCATCATTCAATCGATCTATGCCGTGGGCTTGACGCTGGAGTATGTGGGCCTGCTGTTTGACGAACAACCGGCGGATGCGCGCAAGCGCCTGCAAGACGCCATCGGCGGCCTCAACGACGTCATCCGCGACATCCGCAACTACATCCTCGATCTGCGCCCGCAGCGTTTTCAGAACAAGAATCTGTCGGCCGGTCTCATCGATCTGGTGCGCGCCTTCAAGGCCAACACCTTCATCAACGTCGAAGTGCAGACCAACGAGCGCGCCGACAGCGACCTCACGCCCGATCAATCCGCCGGGTTGTTTCACGTCGCGCAGGAAGCGCTGGCCAACATCGCCAAGCATGCGCACGCGCGAAACGTGATCATAAACTTGCGGCGTGACGGTTCACAGGTGGCGCTCTCGTTGATGGATGACGGGCGCGGCTTCGACATGCTGCACGTCAAGCAATATTCCGGTCACGGCTTGCAGAACATGCAAGAGCGCGCGCGGGCCATGGGCGCCGACTTTGAAGTGACCAGCGCGGTGGAGCAGGGCACCCACATCGTGGTGCGCGTCACGGTCAAGAAGTAGCCTCACAATTTGATCCACGCAGGACACGATGCGACACGACGCTGGTGAACATCCGTAGACCCTGGTGGATCATTCTTTGGGAGTGGGAGGCGTATGATTCCCAAGCACTTTCAATTGCCGCTGCACCCGATCGCCAATCCCGACTCGATCGTGCCTGCGCCGCACGCCCGCTTCACCGTGCTCGCCTCGCGCTTGATCCGCCTTGAATTCAGCCCTACCGATCAGTTTGAAGATCACGCCAGCCAGACTTTCTGGTATCGTGATCTGCCCGCGCCCGAATTCACCGTTGAACGCCTTGAGGATGTGATTACCATCACGACCGATCATCTGCACCTGCAATATCGCATCACCGAACGCGGTTTCACGCGCGATACGCTCTCGATCGAAGTGCAATCTACCGGCGCGGTGTGGCGCTACGGCGATCTGGGCGAGCGCGACAATTTGCGCGGCACGGCCCGCACCCTCGATGAGGCCAACGGCGCGATCCGGCTGGAGCGCGGCCTGATGTCGCGCGCGGGTTGGTCGGTGGTGGATGATTCGCTCAGCCTAGTGTTTGACGAGTCGAGTTGGCTGGCGCCGCGCGCCGCGCCAACCAACATCGATCTTTACTTCTTCGGTTACGGCCATGATTACCTGCACTGCCTGTTTGATTTTGGCAAAGTGGCGGGTCATGTGCCGCTGTTGCCGCGCTGGGCGTTGGGCAACTGGTGGAGCCGCTATTGGGCGTACACCCAGGCGGAGTTGATGGAACTCATTACTGATTTTCAGCAGCACGACATTCCTTTGTCGGTGTGCATCATCGACATGGACTGGCACATCACGAATACCGGCAATGAATCCAGCGGCTGGACCGGCTACACGTGGAATCGCGACCTGTTCCCCGATCCGCTGGAACTCATCGCGTGGCTGCATGAAAACGGCCTAAAAACCGCTCTCAACTTGCATCCGGCCGACGGCGTGTATCCGCACGAGGCGCAATATCGGCTGATGGCCAATGCCGTGGGCCGGGACTTTACGACGGGCCGGCCGATCGAGTTTAATTTGGGCGATCCGGCGTTTGCGCGCGCCTACTTTGAAATTCTGCATCATCCCTACGAGGCGGACGGCATCGACTTCTGGTGGCTCGACTGGCAGCAGGGTACGCGCAGCCAACTGGCCGGGCTTGATCCGTTGATGTGGCTGAATCATCTGCACTTCCATGATCTGGCGCGTGATGGATCCAAGCGGCCGTTTATTTTCTCGCGCTGGTTCGGATTGGGCAATCACCGTTACCCGATCGGCTTCTCCGGCGACACGGTCGTGAGCTGGGAATCGCTGGTTTTTCAGCCGTACTTCACGGCGACCGCGGCCAACGTCGGTTATGGGTGGTGGAGCCACGACATCGGCGGGCACATGGGCGGTTTTGAAGACGCGGAGTTGTACGCACGCTGGGTGCAGTTCGGCGCGTTCAGCCCCATTCTGCGCCTGCACAGCACCAACAATCCGTATCAAGATCGACGCCCGTGGCGCACCGATGCTGAAACGCTGCGCGTGATCGGCGACGCCCTGCGCTTGCGGCATGCGCTGATTCCCTATCTCTACACGATGGCCTGGCGCAATCACACACAGGACGCGCCGCCGATCACACCGATGTACTACGCCCATCCCGACGAAGACGATGCCTATCGCTGCCCGCAGCAATACCGGTTCGGCACGGAACTCATCGTTGCGCCCTACGTCTCGCCGCGTGATCCAGACACACGGATGAGCCGTCAAACGCTGTGGCTGCCGGCTGGCAACTGGTTTAACTTCTTCACCGGCGACCACTATTACGGCCGGCGCTGGCACACTTTGTACGGTCGTCTGGACGACATCCCCGTCTTTGCCAAAGCGGGTGCGATCGTGCCGTTAGGCGGTCGGGCAGTCGGCAATCCCGATCACCTGGACATCGTCATCTTTCCTGACGACGATAATCGCTTTGAACTGTATGAAGACGACGGCGAATCGTTGGCCTATCAGCAGGGCCGCTATGCGCTGACGGCCTTCACGCAGTTGTGGCGCGGCACCGAGGCTGAATTCACGATCGATCCGGTGATGGGGGATGTCGGCGTCATTCCCGCACGGCGCACCTATCGGCTGATTTTCCGGGGCATTCAACACCCCGATCGGATCAGCGTGCACGTCAACGGCCGCCCGCGCGAGGTTGTGACGACTTACGATGCCGGCACCGATTCGCTGACGATCGAGGGCCTGGCGCTCATCGCGCTCGATCAGGCCTCAGTCGTCATCGCCATGACCGATCAACTGCTGATGGCCTGGCGCGATCGGCGTGCGGATCAGGCCCGCGCTTTGCTGCGCGAGTTCCGCATCGACAACTGGCTGAAACTCCAGATCGATCGGGACTGGGCTAAACTGGTAGTCGCGCCTGATCTCTTGCAGAGTTATCAGGGGTTGAAAGATGTGCACGTAGCCGCGTTGCGTAACATTATCGAATCGCGTGAAGCCTAGCTTGCGGTATAATGAACTCAGGTTATCTGCCGATTCGCAGACGCGGTAAGGGGAGTGGATTTATGAACAAAATACTGCAACTTACGGCCATTATCGAGCGTGAAGGCGACGGCTTTGTCTCAACTTGTCAGGAACTCGATGTGGTGAGTCAAGGTCATACCGTCG
>JACRBO010000117.1 GCA_016219235.1 Chloroflexota bacterium | reverse complement strand
ATCCGTGAACTGGGGCGGCGGTATCCAGAAGTTCAAACTGCTGCTGGTGCTGACGCTGCTCTTGAGCCTGACGCCCATGCCGATTGCTGCGACTTCGACAGCGCGCGTTCAACCGCTACTGCTGGAACTGGCCGCGCAGCAGCCCGATCAAGTCGTGAGCGTGATCGTGCAAAAGACCACACAGGACGATCGGGTGGAGCAGGTCATCAGTGCTCTTGGCGGAAAAGTCACCTGGGACTTGCACATTATCAACGCCTTTGCCGCTGAGCTACAGGCCAAGCATGTTATTCCGCTCGCCAGCGCCGACGGCGTGCGCTGGGTGTCGCTGGATGCGCCCATGGTCAATACGACCTGCACTTCCGATTGCCTGACTTCGGCCAGCAATCTGAAGAACGTGTACGACAAAGCGATCGGGGCCGATAAGGTGTGGCTGGGAAGTCCCAAACGCCAGGGGACAGGCATCGGCGTGGCGGTGGTAGATGCCGGCGTCAACTGGCAGGGAGACTTATACACCAGGTCCGGCCAGAATCGAGTCGTAGCCAGCGTCCGGTTCAACACGGATTACAATCAGTCCACTTTCGATAACTTCGGCCACGGCAGCCACATCGCGGGGATTGTTGGCGGCAATGGTTCGGCCTCGAATGGCAAGTATATCGGCGTAGCGCCGCTGGCGAACATCATCAACGTCAAAGTCAGCAATGATAACGGCAGTGCGACCGCTTCAACAGTGGTGGCCGGCCTGCAATGGGTGTTGGAGCACCGGGCGCAATACAACATCCGAGTTGTGAATATGTCGATCAACAGTGCGGTCAACGAGTCGTATCATACCAATCCGCTGGATGCGGCAGTCGAGGTCTTGTGGTTCAATGGCATCGTGGTGGTCGTCTCGGCTGGCAACAGCGGCAGCGGCGCACTGTATCCCCCGGCCAACGATCCGTTTGTCATCACGGTCGGCGCAGCTGACGATAAGAACACGAACAACCTGAATGATGATGTGGTGACGACGTTCTCAGCCTACGGCACCACCTCGGATGGTTTTGCCAAACCGGATATCGTGGCGCCAGGCCGCAACATTGTGTCACTCCTGGGCAACTCCAGCGGCGTAATCCCGACTCAACATCCCGGCAATCGCGTTGACAACACCTACTTCCGCATGTCGGGCACATCGATGGCGGCGCCCATGGTGGCCGGGGCGGTGGCCCTGCTGCTTGAAGATGAGCCGAATCTCAACCCCGATCAAGTGAAGTATCGGCTCATGGCGACGGCCAAGAAGACAGGCTGGGGCTATAATGCTACCAGCGCGGGGGCGGGTTACCTGGATGTCTATGCCGCAGTCAATGGCACGACGACCCAAACGGCCAACACCGGCCTCAACATCAGCCAGTTGTTGTGGACCAGCACGACCCCGGTGACGTGGGGGAATGTGCAGTGGGGCAGCGTCCAATGGGGCTCGGTTCAGTGGGGGTCTGTCCAATGGGGTTCAGTCCAGTGGGGTAGTGACTACTGGGGGCCATAGTATCCATCGAGTCTGAAGCATCGGTAAGGCGTTCCCCTGGACACGGTCGGGCCTGGCCGTGTCCGGGGGAACGCGCCAGAACGGAGACGTCCATGTCGCGCAAAGCCATCGTCTACATCAGCGGAGTTATTATTGCCGGCGCGGTGTTGAGTCTCCTGTCGCTGCTGAGTGTTGGAGGGCACGCCAATCGAAATTGGCCGCTGCTGGTCTTGCTCGTACTCAACGTGGTGGCCCATCTATATATTACGGACACGGTCAGTCACGAAGCCTGGGCGGTTAATCTCGTTTTTCTGTTTGCCGGCGTGTTGCTGCTGGAATCGTTTGGCTTTGTCCTGCTGGTCATCATTCCGCACCTGGTGGAATGGGGCTACGAACTGTGGGTGAGGAAGAGCGATCGGCTGCGCAACGCTTACATCCAACCCTTCAACATCGCCATGCACCTTACTGCCGGCTTCGCGGCACGCACCCTCTTCACGACACTCCAGCCGGACCCGGCCCCGCTCATGTCCGTCAACGCCTTCCTGGCGGCCCTGGCCGCGATGCTGGTTTACTTGTTTGTCAATCACGCCGTGATCGGCAGCGTGCTGATCCTGGCGCGCGGCATTACGCTGCGGGCCTCCGGCGTGTTCGAACCGGGCAACCTGGCCGGCGATCTGTTGCAGTTCGGGCTGGGCTACGTGGTGGCCGGCCTGTGGACGATCAACCCGGTTTTAATCCTGCCGGCGGTGGCGCCGCTGGCTTTAATGCATCGCGCGATCCAGGTACCCAAGTTGGCCAAAGAAGCGCACACCGACGCCAAGACCGGTCTGCTCAGCATGCGGCGCTTCAATGAGCTGGTCGCCGCGGAGATCGAACGCGCCAAACGCTTTGCGCGGCCGCTGGGCGTGGTCATGGCCGATCTCGATCTGCTGCGCAACATCAACAACACCTATGGTCACCTGGCGGGTGATGCGGTCTTGACCCGCATCGGCCAGATCATTCGTGACAACGTCCGCGAGTATGATCTGGCGGCCCGTTTTGGCGGTGAAGAGTTTTCGATCGTGCTGCTAGAAGCTGGCGTCGAGGAAGCTCGCACGTTTGCCAATCGAGTTCGGCGTGCCATCGAGTCGGCTGAATTCGTCATACCGACCAGCAGTGAACCGATTCACGTCACAATGAGTCTGGGCGTGGCGTGTTTCCCGGTCGATGCCGACACCCAGAATGATCTGATCCAACTGGCGGATGTGGCCGTCTATCAGGCGAAATTGCAGGGCCGCAACTGCGTGGTCTGTGCGGCCGATGTGCCTCGCTCGCTGACACTGGACGATTCCAAACCAGACACCGTCACCGAATCAAACTATCAGGCGGCCCACATCCCCCGATTGGAACCCGCGGCCCCCGCCGGTCCGGCCTCGACCACAGGCGCGGCGCGGCCGGCGCACGTGCCGGCCACACGTCCCTCGGCGTTACTGCGGTGGTTCATCCTGGCGACGATTGTGATCGGGCTGGCGCTCACGGTTTGGGGCCTAAGTCGGTGGCCCGCGCCCGATCCGACCTACCTGCTGTTTTTCCTGGCGCTGACCATCATCGCCGAGCTGCTGCAGGTCAACGTCTATGGCGTCAACACCGTCTCCATTTCAGTGACGATTATCTTTGCGGCCGGCCTGTTGCTTGGCCTGCCTGGCGTCGTTGCGACCAGTGCCGCGGTGGCTCTGACCCACTATGTACGCGTGCGGCCGCAGCTCTATCAAGCGACCTTCAACTGGGCAACGCATGTCATTGCCGGCGCGCTGCCCGCCCTGGCGGCGGTCGCGCTGAGCCTGCAATTTGATGTAGCCCATTTGCCCCTGCTTTTGACCGCGACGGCCTTCGGCGGCCTCCTGTATTACGCCATCGATACCAGCCTCATTGCCGTAGCGATCGGCCTGTCTGAAAAACGGCCGCTCTGGAAAACGTGGCGTGCGCAGTTCGGGTGGTTGGTCTCTCACTATCTGGTCTTGTGCGGTATGGGCCTGTTTCTGGCGATTGCCCTCAATACGCTGGGGGTGTCGGGCGGGATTGTGTTTGCGCTGCCGCCCTTTATGATGCACTACGCCCAAAAACAGTACGTGGCGCGCACCGAAGAAAGCGCGCGCGAACTGCGCCGCATGAATCAAGAACTGACGCATGCCAATCAGAAGATCGTCGCAGCCAACCAGGCCATTCAAAACCTCAACGACGAGCTCTTTCTGGTACTGGCCAAAATCGTCGACGCGCGTGATCCGTTTGTGTCCGGCCATACCACCAAGGTCGCCGATTACGCCATGGCCGTTGCGGCGGAATTAGGGGTAACCGGGGCGCGCGCCGAAGCCATCCGGCAGGCCGCCTTGCTCCACGACATCGGCAAGATTGGCGTCTCGGAACAGATCTTGCATAAGTCCGACCAATTGAGTCCGGCCGAATATACGACCATCAAAAGCCACACCATGCTGGGGGCCGATCTGCTGGAGACGTGCCAGGGGTTGCGGCATCTAGCCCCGTTCGTGCGGCATCACCACGAGTGGTGGGATGGCAACGGCTATCCATACCAACTCAAAGGCGAAGCCACACCGCTGGAAGCGCGGCTGCTGGCCGTGTGCGACGCCGTGGAGGCGATGGCCTCCGATCGGCCCTATAATCGCGCGATGTCGTTGGACGAGATCATCGCCGAATTGCGGCGCTGTGCGGGCACGCAGTTCGATCCGCACCTGGTCGATGTGTTCATCCGAGTGGCCCGGCGGCGTGGCAACAATTTTGTAGTAAACTCGGCGCGTGAAGTCGTGCGCCAGCAAGCCATCCAACACCGCTTCCGCCCGGAAGCGGCCGCCGGTACGCCGTCGTGGCCGATTGTGCCCCCCGTCGGCCTGACTGGTTAAGACCAGTCGATTAGGGACAGATCATGACCAACTCCAAGGCTTCGCCCGGTTCCGCTCAATCGATCGCCGTGCTCAGCAAGCCGGTGCTGGCCCGGTTACTCGGCGGCCTCTCGGCGAATACCAACCCGGCCATCAGCCGCCTGCCCGAGGCTGTCACGGCCATGTTAGATGCTAAGAACTGGGAGCAACTAGAGTCGCACTGGCTGAATCAAGCCGGAGCGAACTCGGCGACCGATGCCAATTTAGAGAAATTGTTTGCCGTAGTAGAGCGTGCCAAACGCGAATGGGAGTCGGCCATTGATGCCCTGCCCGATCTGATCTGCCTGGTTGATCACACGGGGGCGATCTTACGCGCCAACCGCATCGTCGAGGAGTGGCAGCTGGGCCGGGTGGCTATGGTTCGCGGCTTGCCACTGCATCAATTGCTGCATCCCGCCTGCAGCGATCAGGCGTGTTACCTGGACGCAGTTTGCCGGCAAGTGATCAACCAGGTCATCCAGGGCGAATCGATCGATCAGGAAGCCTACGATCCAGTTTTGCAGCGCCACGTTCACATCCACGCCCGGCCGGTGCTCGATCGAAACCAGCTGTCCACTGACACCGCCGCCGTTACCGTAAGCGATATCTCAGAACGACGGCGCGTTGAGTTGGAACGTGAACGCCTGATTGGCGACCTGGATGCGTACGCGCACACCGTCGCCCACGATTTGAAGAACCCGGTCGGTCTGGTCATGGGCTATGCCGAATACCTCGATCGCGAATTAAGCGCCATATCGCTGACAGAGATCCGCGAGCATGTCCAGACCATCGCGCGCGTAGGCAGCAAATTGAATGACATCATTGACGAACTCTTGCTGTTTGCAGAAGTGCAGGAAGCCCAGATAGAAACGCGCCCGCTGGAGATGGGCAGCATCGTCGCCGAGGCACTGGAGCGCTTGCAGCCGCTGACCACCCAACACGCCGCCAGTCTAACCGTGCCGGACGCCTGGCCGACCGTAATCGGTTATCGGCAATGGGTGGAAGAGGTCTGGGTAAACTACGTCAGCAACGCGGTAAAATACGGCGGCCCCGCGCCGCGCGTTGAATTAGGCGCCGACCCGCCAGCGAACGGCCGGGTGCGGTTCTGGGTAAAAGATGAAGGTCCGGGCATTCCGCCGGAGCAGCAGGCGCACGTGTTTTCCCGTTTTGGGCAGGGAGCTGGCCGGTCGGCGAAAGGTCATGGGCTGGGCCTATCGATTGTGCAGCGCATCATTGAAAAACTGGGTGGACAGGTGGGCCTGGACAGCCCTGCGACATCTGGCGCTGGCAGCCTGTTTTACTTCACACTGCCCGTCACCGGCCACGGCCAAGATTGACCAAACGCCTATCGGGTGCTATGATTTCGCCCGTGTGATGTACCGGATCGGATGCCGACCGCCTGTCCGCTGATGGTGCCGATTCGAGTTCTGGTCAGAAAACAAGGTAAGGGGAAGCCTGGGCTTCCCCTTTTGATTCCAATCATCATGAGTGATAACGCCATCGAACCGCTACCCGCGCTGTCGCCCGAACCTGCCGCAGCGCCTTTGACGGGCCGCCGCAAGGCTTTTCGCGCGCTGCGACACCGCAACTATCAACTGTTCTTTGTCGGGCAACTCATCTCGCTGATCGGCACGTGGATGCAGCAAACCGCGCATCCTTTGCTGGTGGTCGAGCTCGCCAAAGACAATCCGGGCTTGTGGCTGGGCATCGTCGGGTTTGTGCCGCTGATCCCGCTGGTGCCGCTGGCGCTCATCGCCGGGTCGCTGGCCGATCGCTATCCCAAGCGAACCATCATCGTCATGACCCAAACGGTCATGATGCTGCAAGCGTTCGTGTTGGCCTATCTGAAATTAAGCGGCACGATTCAACTGTGGCATGTCTTTGTCCTGGCGCTGGTGTCGGGTGCGGCTAGTGCCATCGATGTGCCCGCCCGTCAATCGTTTGTGGTGGAGATGGTGGGCCACCGCGACGATCTGGACAGCGGCATTGCGTTGAACTCGGCAATCTTCAACCTGAGCCGCGCGATCGGGCCGGTGCTGGCGGCCTTGCTCATCGCGCCGCTGGGTTTGGGCGTGGCGTTTCTCATCAACGGCATATCTTACCTGGCGGTCATCGCCAGCCTGTTGATGATGCGCCTGCCCGCTAAGCCCCAAACGGCCCAACCACCCAGGATGGGCTCGCATTTGAAAGAGGGCCTGCGCTACGTGTGGCGGCAGCAGTCGCTGCGGGTGCTGATGAGCATGGTGGCCGTGGCCGCGTTTTTGTCGATGCCGTTCATGACGCTGATGCCCGTGTTCGTGCAGACCGATGTGCGCCCCGATGGCAGCCTCCAGCCGATCGGGCCGCTGGCGGCCAGCGCGCTGCCCATCAACCAGTGGGTGTGTGATCGCCTGACGTGTCAGGATCCCAATGCCGTGCCGTATGGCTTGCTGATGGGGGCGTTTGGCACCGGGGCGCTGGCCGGGGCGTTGATCGTGGGGATGCACGGCGATCGAGGCCGCGGGCGCTGGATGACGATTGGCAATCTCGGCCTGCCGATCGGCCTGATGCTGTTTGCGATCT
>JACRBO010000116.1 GCA_016219235.1 Chloroflexota bacterium | reverse complement strand
GGCGCAGGCGTTGATCAGTGTGGGGTTGGGCTTCGCGTTGGGACTGCTCATCACGCTCGGGCTGTCGGCGATCGTGCCGTATCTCGGCGTAAGCTTATCGCTGCAAATCAACGGCGCAGCGTTGATCCGGGTTGGCGGCCTCTCGATCGTGATCGCGGGCCTCTCGGCCATGCTGCCGATCAAACAAATCGCCGGACTCGATCCGGCCCTGGTTTTCCGAGGGAAATGACATGACCAATGCCACGTTTCAGGTGACCCATGTGACCAAACGCTACGGCTCCGGCACGACCGAAGTCACCGCCGTGCGCGATGTTTCGCTGTCGGTTGCGCCGGGCGAGGTCGTGTTGATTATGGGGCCGTCGGGCTCAGGCAAGACAACGCTGCTGCTGATGCTGGGCGCACTGCTCAAGCCGACCGAGGGAATGATTCAGCTGAATGGCATGCTGTTGAGCACGCTGGCGGAAAACCGTTTGCCCGATATTCGACTGCGCGAGTTCGGCTTCATCTTTCAGGACTTCAATTTGTTGTCAGCCTTGACTATGTTGGAGAACGTCGCCATCGTCGCTGAACTGACCGGCCTGAAGTCGAAGGCGGCGCGCCAGAAGGCAGCGGCGATCCTGACTGATCTCGGACTCGGCGAACGACTGAACTTTCCACCTGAAAAACTATCGGGCGGTGAGAAGCAACGCGTGGCAATTGCGCGGGCGTTAGTGAATGATCCGACCCTCATCCTGGCCGATGAGCCAACGGCGAATCTAGACTCGAAGATCGGACATGATGTGATGCGACTGCTTCGAAGCATTGCGAAAGAACGGCGGCGTAGTGTGTTGATCGTCTCGCACGATCAACGCATCAAAGACATTGCCGACCGGGTGCTGTGGCTGGAAGACGGTCAGTTCAAAGAAGTGACCACCATGGCAATCGATCCGGTGTGCGGGATGTCCGTCGAGCAGGACAAAGCAATCGCGGCGGAGTGGAATGGGCAGACATTTTACTTCTGCGCTAAAGGCTGTCGAGATGAGTTTTTGAGTGGGCCGCAGCATTACTTGATCGCCTTACACTCGACGTGATCCGTGCGGTAGTCTTTACACAATCTTTAATTTCGCTTCATCGATACTTCAAGCCGGGCGGTTATACTGTCCAATGTAAGTTGAGCGTCAACGGCTACACGCAGCAAGTTTTCCTGCACACGTGGCATGGCAACTTTATTGAGATTTAGTGAAGGCTAAGCCGATGAGCCAGCCAACTGATTCCGCAGCGATCGAACGCGCTTGGTTCGGTCGCTGTTTTCAGTTACAATCACCCCGGTGATTCTTCATTCAAGGAGCAACTCATGCCGCCCGCCAAAATCCTCCTCGTTGATGATGAACCAAGTATCGTCAACCTGGCCAGCGCGTATCTCCGTAAAGAAGGCTACGAGTTGTACACCGCCGCCGATGGCGATTCGGCGCTGAAGGCCGCGCGCGTCTTCAAGCCTGATCTCATCGTGTTGGACATCATGCTGCCCGGCCTGGACGGGCTGGAGGTGTTGAGCCAATTGCGGCGCGAGTCGGATGTGTACGTCATTCTGCTCACGGCCAAATCTGAAGAAGCCGACAAAGTGATCGGCCTGTCAGTTGGCGCGGACGATTATCTGACCAAGCCGTTTAGTCCACGCGAATTGGTCGCGCGAGTGAAATCGGCGCTGCGCCGCCTGCGGAGCAGTAGTCGAGCCGAAGGCAATGTACTTACTTTTCAGCACGTTCGTATCGATACAGGCAGCCGTCAAGTGTGGGTGGCCGATCAGTTGGTGGAGCTCACGACGATCGAGTTCGATCTGCTCAAAACTCTGGCCGAGAATCGCGGCCTCGTGCTCAGCCGCGAGCAACTACTCGAAAAAGTGTGGGGTTACGATTACTATGGCGAAGCCCGCGTCGTCGACGTGCATATCGGGCACGTGCGCCAGAAGTTGGGGGAAGACACCATCGTCACCGTGCGCGGCGTCGGGTATCGCTTTGACGACGAGGGAGTGGAATGATCGTGAAACTGATTCGCCAACATCTGGCCTGGAAAATCTTCCTGTCGTATC
>JACRBO010000113.1 GCA_016219235.1 Chloroflexota bacterium | reverse complement strand
GTCATGTATTTCTCCAGAGTAGATTAGTACATTAGTAGATTGGTCAACTGGTAACTGGTCAATCGGTAATCGGTCAACTGGTAGTGGGTCAACCGATCGACCAGTTACCAATCACCGATTACCGACCTCAACAAAACCGCCCTCGACCGGAGACACTCCAGCGAGAGCGGTCTGAGTAAGCCAGGCTTCGTGACTAAGCCGCAGGCGGGGCTTTGGGCGCTTCGGCCGCCTTCGCCGCAGCGGCGGCGGCAGCGGCCGCTTTCTTGGCCTCGGCCGCCCTGGCCTTTTCGGCTTCTTTCTTCGCCGCCTCTTCCCTGTCTTGCAGTTCACGCGCCCAATCGGTGGGGTGGATCGCCGCGTGATAGGTATCAGGGCGCGTCAATTTCTCTTTGCCGTAGACCAATGTGTTGAAGCGCTCGAAGCTGGACAGTTCGTAATCCTGATCCATCTTGATCGCGTCGAACGGGCAGAACTCCGCGCACAGGCCGCACGACATGCAGATCGTCGCGTCGATGGTGAAGTCCGCGGGCTGTGGCACGGGCCGATTGGTCTTGGGATCATTCGTGCGCACAATCCAGATGCACTGCGGCGGGCAGACTTTGGCGCAGATGCCGCACGATGTGCACTTGTCCTCGTTCTTCTGCGTGTCGAACACCAGGAACGGAATGTAGCGGAAGTTCTCGGGCACCGGCAATTTCTCTTCGGGATACTGCACGGTGAAGATCCCCGTCGTCTTCGGGCCTTGACGCACCGACATGAACTGATCGGAGTAGCGGCCGCCCTTGCCCAGATAGCGAAAGTCTTCGATAAAGGACTCGAAGAAATGTTTGAGCGTAACGCCCATGCCTTTGATGATACCGGAACCGTACATGCGTACTCCTTGAAGTTGGAGGTTAGAGGTTAGAAATTGGAGGGCAGACTCTCGACCGGCTGGCTACACTCCAACTTCCAACGTCCAACCTCCAACATCCAACTTCCAAATCAACGATCTGTTTCGCCCAACACGATGTCGATGCTGCCCAGGATGATGACGGCGTCGGCCACTTTTTGATTGATGCACATCGGGCCGAGCGCCGTCAAATTGATGAACGACGGGGCGCGGATGTGATACCGATAGGGGTTCGCGGTCCCATCGGACACCACGTAAAAGCCCAGTTCGCCCTTTGGCCCTTCGACGCGGCCATAGGCCTGGCCGGCCGGCACGCGCGCCGAATACGCCTTCTTGCCCGTCTGGATTTCACCGCCCGGCAGTTGATCCAGCGCCTGCTGCAAGATGCGCAGCGACTGGCGAATCTCGTCGAGGCGCAGCAGATACCGATCGTACACGTCGCCGTGATAACGCACCGCCACGTCAAAATCAAACCGATCGTAGATCGAGTAGTTGTCGGCACGGCGGCAGTCATAGGCCACACCCGAGGCGCGCAGCACCGGCCCGCCCACGCTGTACTTGATCGCGTCTTCGGCCGTCAACACACCCGCGCCCTCGCAGCGCGCGCGGATGATTTCGTTGTCGCTGAGGTAGCGCTCGAAGTCGTCGATCTTGCGCGGCAGCCGCTCGAAGACCAACTCACGCGCCGTCTCGACGAAGCCTGGCGGCAGATCACGCGCCACGCCGCCAAAGCGGAAGTAGTTGCACATCATACGCGAACCCGACGCAGCCTCGAACAAATCCAGAATCAACTCGCGTTCTTGCATGCCGTACAGTGCGGGCGTGAAGAACGCGCCCAGGTCATTCAGCAAAAAGCCGATGGCCCAGACGTGATTGCACACGCGCGTCAGTTCCGCCATGATCACGCGGATGTACTCGGCGCGTTCGGGCGGCTTGATGCCCATCAACTTCTCGACGGCCAGCGCGTACCCGAAGTTGTTGCTCATCGACGAGAGGTAGTCCAGCCGATCGGTGAACGGCATGTTCTGAATGTACGTGTTGCGTTCGCCGATCTTCTCGTGGTTGCGGTGCAGATAGCCCATCACCGGTTCGAGGTGGCGGATCGTTTCGCCCTCCAGTGTGACGACCATGCGGAACACGCCGTGCGTGGATGGGTGCTGCGGGCCGAGGTTTACGACCAGATGATCGGTCTCGATATTTTCCTCGGGCTGATCGAGGGCGGCATGACCGTTGCCGTTTCCGTTACGCTCGGCTGGCGTCAAGATGCCGCCCGCCGCCGCGTCCATCGCTTTAACCCGATCGTAGATCGCTGCGTCCGCGCCCGAGGTGTAAACCGCCGGATCGAAATTCGCCGGGAAATTGAGATTGTCGCCAAAGGGCACGCGCTCTTCGCCGCGCTGGAAGTGACCGCCGGGCCAGCGGCTATCGAACGGTTTGGTGTCCTGCTCGAAATACGCCTCTTTCCAATCCTTGCGCAGCGGATGCCCTTCAAAGCCTTCCCACATGAGGATGCGCTTCAAATTGTGATGGCCTTCAAACTTGATGCCCATCAAATCCCAGGCTTCGCGTTCCTGGAAATCCGCGCCGGGCCAGACGTTTTCGAGTGTGGGGACGACGGCGTTGTCGCGCGGGGTGCGCGCCTTGAAGACTAATGGTGGGCCGCTGTGCCGGGTCGAGTACACGTGATATACGACTTCGCACTCGTTGGCCGCGGGATAATCGACGCCGGTGACGCTGGACAAATAATCGTAGCCCAGTTCATCGCGGATGAATGTCGCCGCTTCGACGAGTTTATCGTTCGCAATCACCGCGCCTTCGTAATCGCCGGGCGTGACGGCGTCCGCAAATTTATCTTTCAACACGGCCAGCGGGCCGGTGAGTTCAGCAACAGGAGCCGCAGCAGCTTTTGCCGCCATGTTTTCCTCTTTCGCTTGATAACGTCATTGCGAGGAGCGTAGTGTGCGACGAAGCAATCTCCTGCCGATCGAGACTGAGATTGCTTCGCGAAAAGCGCTCGCAATGACGAATGATTAGGCTTGTACTTCAGCCGCCGCCGCAACCTGCCGGGCCAGTTCGCGGATTTCGGTCGCGCGGCGCAGGTCGATCAGATCGGGGCCAAGCACCGGCACGGGAATCGCTTCGATGTCGGTCTTGCGATACCATGGCACCGTCAGGATGCTCTGCTTCTCGACCTTCTCGAACAACTTCAAGAAGCCGTGTAGCAGCGCTTCGGGCTTGGGCGGGCAGCCAGGCACATACACATCGACCGGCAGGAACTTATCGATGCCCGAGACGACGTTGTAGCCTTCCTTGAACGGGCCGCCGCTGGTCGCGCACGCGCCCATCGAGATCACGTACTTGGGTTCGGGCATCTGGTTGTACAGCCGCACGATGGTGGGCACCATCTTCTTGGTCACGGTGCCGGACACGATCATCAAGTCGGCCTGGCGCGGCGAAGGGCGCATGAGGCCCGCGCCGAAGCGCTCCAGGTCGTAACGGCCCGCCGCCACACAGATCATCTCGATGGCGCAGCAGGCCAGCCCAAACATGATCGGCCACATGGAGCGTTTGCGGCCCCAGTTGTACAGCTTGTCGAGCGACGTGACGAAGATGTTGTTGCTCAGTTCGGGCGGAACGATGGGATCATTGGGGAAGGGTTCTGGCTGTTGACTCATTGCGCGGCTGCCTCCTCATACCATTCACGTTGGATGTTCTCCAGCAAGTATATCGCAGTGACGGCTGGATCGTCAACAAAGTCCGGCAGTTCGATGATCCACTGATGCAGGGTGTCCCAATCGAGTTCGAGCGGATCGACGGTCGGGTGTTGGCGTTTCAGCGCGACCGCAATCGCGTAATCATCGTCCCAGAAGAGCGCCATCGGTCATCAACAAACAGCGTCCTTCACGTGAGGTGAAGAACGCTGATTCCAGATCATACGCATGCTAAGTTGACGTTCCGGTGTTGGCTCCACATCGATGACGATCCCCCGCGTTGGGCGCGCACTTGTGACGCACAAGTGCGCTTTGTAACGAGTGCGAGTTATTGTACCGCCGTTCAATCAAATTGGCAACCAGATTGCGGCAATTCTTGCGGCAATTTCAACGCATCGGCGGATTAAACAGAATACCAAATACTCCTCATCTAATTGACAATTTGCCTCATGGTGATAGAATGTACATGTCTGGCGGGGGCAGAAGATTTTTGCACGAAAGGAAGTAGCCATGCAAGCCACTCGCCAACGCATCCTGGAAATCCTCAAAGAACGCGGCACCGCCACCGTCGAAGAACTCGGCAGCGAACTCGATCTCACACCCGTGACCATACGCCATCATCTGGACATTCTGCGCAGCGAGGGCCTAGTTCAGGCACCCAAGGTCAAGCGCCGCGATGCGCCTGGTCGCCCGCAGCACATCTACGCCCTGACCGACGCCGCCGACGAGTATTTCCCCAAGAATTACGCCGGTTTCGCCGATTTGATGCTGCACGAAATTCGCGACCGCGTCGAAGCGCGCGAACTCGACTCGATCCTGCGCGGCGTGGCCAATCGGCTGGTGGCACAGGCCCCCAACGCGCAACCCAGCGAATCGACCACCCAGCGCATGGATCGCGTCGTACGCTTCCTCACCGGCAAAGGCTACAATGCCGACTGGCAGCCCGTGGACGGCGGTTATCTGCTCCGCACTCACAACTGTCCCTATCACGACATCTCCAAAGACCACGTCGAACCGTGCGTCATGGATATGGCGATGATCAGTCAGCTGCTGGGCCAGACCCCGCAGCGGCTCGACTGGATGGCGGGCGGCAATAACGCCTGTGCCTATCTGGTCAAGAGCGGCGCAACGCCATAAGCGGGACAGGCTCCGGCCAATCCGATTGATCTTCGCACTTCCGAGGCCGTCTAGCCTCGGAAGTGCGCTTTTTGACGACACCCGTTTACGTTATTGACGCACCGGCCAATCGATGCTAGAATCTCATCCACACCTATTGGCTAACCGTTATCCTGGAGGAAAACACATGACGACAACGATGATCGAACCGATTGAGACACAAGTGACGACGGACGTCGTGGCGCTGACGCCCCAGGCGGCCGATAAGCTGCGGATCATCTTACTGGAGAAGAACTTACCCGATCACGGTCTGCGCGTCTTTGTCGCAGGCGGCGGCTGCTCGGGTTTGCAGTATGGCATGGCCTTCGAAGCCAATCAACGCGATATGGATACGGTGGTCGAAGCGCACGGCCTGAAAGTGTACGTCGATCCGGTTAGCCTGGAATATCTCTACGGCGCGTCGATCGACTATGTGGACGGCCTGATGGGCGCGGGTTTCCGCATCGAGAATCCTAACGCCGTGGCAGCCTGCGGCTGCGGATCATCGTTCCGCACCAAAGAGAGCGGTGAAGCGCCGGACGGCGGCGGCTGTTCCTGCGGCAACTAATTTAGCCTTGAAACCTCCCGCAGGTGTAGACCGACCTGCGGGAGGTTTTTTTGTTATAATCGCCGCATGGCAAAACACTTTACCCCCGACGAAGCCAATCGCGCTCTCCCCCAGGTTCGCGCGCTGGTCATGCAAGTGATGCACGCCCGCCAGGTCATCATCGACGCGCGACCGGAATTGTGGCCCGTACTGGAAAAGGGCCTGGGCAACGGCGGCAGCAAAAAGGCGGGGGAGATGGTCCAAGAGTTCCGCCGCGTCGAAGACGGTCTGCGCGATTTGAAAGAACTCGGCGTGGTGGTCAAAGACATCTCGATCGGCCTGGTGGATTTTCCGGCGCTGCGCGCGGGCCGCGAGATTTTGCTGTGCTGGAAATTCGATGAACCGCAAGTCGCTTACTGGCACGATCTCCAAAGCGGCTATGCTGGCCGACAGAAGATTTAGTCTGATAGTGCGATAGTCCAATAGTTCGATAGTCAAAAGTAGTCAATCCGTCTATTCCGTAAATCCGTCTACATCCGTTTATTCTGCAATCCGTGTATAAGAGGTTGGACTGTGTTGAAGTTCTTTGGCAAGAAAACAACGCCGGTGCGAGACAGCACGCGACTGTGGCTGGACTTAGGTGATCTGGGCGACCTGGTCAATCCCGCCGGGCCGCACGAGCAGTGGCAAGATCACGGCCTGGGTTTGCTACGCACCATTTTGCATCAGAATGGCGTGCTGACGGACATGTTCTCCACGCGCCAGTGCGCCTCCTGGGATGAGGTGAAGCAGCGCCTGACCGGCTACGAAATGCTGATCATGAACGTGCGCAGTTACACCTTCCCGGTAGCCTACCGTGCGGCGAAACTGTTCAAGGAAGTCAACCCTACCGGCATCATCCTTGTCGGTGGGATGCACGCGACCGTCGCGCTGGACGAGATGGAAGAGATCCCCGAGTTCGACAAGATTTGCCAGGGGCCGGGCGAAAACATCATCGTTGATCTGGTCACGAAGTCGCACGATTTTCCGCGCGTGATTCTGGGCGTCGGCGCAAAGTCGATGGCCGACTGGCCGATGATCGATCGCACGTTATGGCCTAAACCGGCCAGCAAGAAGTTGGAGAAGAAGTTTAACTGGCCGCTGGAACCCGAATGCGGTTGGGGGCCGGGGCCGGTGGTGACGCTGCTGACGAGCCGCGTCTGCCCGTGGCAGTGCGTGTTCTGCAATGAAAACTCGTACATTCCCAACATGGGCCGGCGGCCCGTCGAAGCCGTGATCGATGAGTTGAATTTCCTCGATCGAAAGTACGGCGTTGGCTCGCTCGTCATCCACGACTCGATGTTCTTTCAGAATCCCAGTTGGCTGGAAGAGTGGCTGGAGAAGTATCCGCGCAAGGCCAATAAGATTTGGCCGTACTGGGCGGCAGGTCGCGCCGACACCGTTCGGCAGTGGCCGGAACTATTTGAAGCCTTGATCAAAGAAACGCGCTGGGATACGGTCTCGATCGGGTTTGAGTCGGGGAGCGATCGGGTGCTGCGGCTCCTCAACAAAGAGTGCAACGAAGAAGACAACTACTTCACGATCGATCTGCTCACTCGTATCGGTGATGAGATGGAACAGCAGGGCAAGCAGCCGCCCGTGTTCTGGTCCAACATCATGCTGGGTATTCCGGGCGAAACGCGCGAGGATGCGTTCAAGACCATGCGCATGGTGAAGTACACCAAGCGCTTAATGCCGTCGATTTCGTTCTATGCCCCCTACCCCGGCTCCGCGTTGGGCAACCAACTGATTGCCGAGGGCAAGAGCAAGATGACGAAGGAAAACTATCATCGCTTCCCCGACGACGAGAAAGTGATCGGCGTGGATTATCAGTTCTACCGGGAATTGCTGGCCGGCAAGTATGACGCGGAAGTCAATCGCGGGCTGGCGCAGGTGCGGCAAGAACGTCAGAATTATCTGGGCGCGCTGGCGAAGGCGTAGCGAATCAGCAAATCAGCGAGTCAGCGAATCGTTTGATCGTTGATTCGCGTTCATTCGTGTCAATTCGTGGATCAAAATCATGAGCAGCTTTAGCAATCCGCATTACATGTATCTGTTTGAGATGACCAACGGCAAGAAGAAACTGGCTTACGGCCAGTCGCCGGAGGACGCGCTGAACATTCTGGCGATACGGCTGTCAGAAGCCGAGATGGCCGGCATCGTGCGTGACAAATACACCAAGATCAGGCAGCGCGAGTTGCAGCAGTACGTGCCTGAATTGGGCTAAACCCCACGCTGCCATGAATCTGACCGATGGACAGCAGCATCTGCTCAACGCTCTCGCCAACGGTCACACGTTGAAGGTGCATCGCGATATCGACGGCGGCAAAGTCTACCGGCTATACACCCTCGACGGCGCCGCGATCCCGATCGAGCGCGCAGTGGCCGATGACTTGATCGAACGCGGCTGGCTGGGCAGTAATCAAAAATTCCCCGCTGCTACTCTCTGGCTGACCCAGGCCGGCAGGGCACAGATCGCCGATCGGGCCGATCGGACGGCGCAGGTCTGAGTCCCCGTTTTTCCAATCGCCTGCAAACTTGGCGGGTGTATAATCGTGTTTGAAGTCCGCAACTCCAACCGTATCATCTATCACTGAGGAGGATGTCATGAAGTTACGTTTTGCCCTAATGACGCTGTTGTTCGCGCTGGTGCTGTCCGCGTGCGGGGCGCAGGGCGCGCCTGTCCCGGCCGACCCCGTCGAAGCCGTGAAAGTCATCGCTGACAAGCAAGCCGAGATCAAGACGCAGCACCTGGATGTGACACTGGATCTGGGCCTGAAACTCGACGGGCTGTCAGCCGACGATCCCAGCGCGCAGCAGGCGATGGTCCTGTTCAAGAACTTCAAGGCCAACCTGACGCTGGCCGGCGACGTGGACACGACCAAGAATGACGTAGCGCTGAAAGGCTCGGCCGATCTAGGCCCGCTGACCGCTTTCCTGTCGCAGGGCGCGGACAAGGTCGAATTTGAACTCGTCAAGGTCGGCGACAAGATGTACGTCAAAGGTCCGGATGGCGAGTGGAACGAAAGCGACGTCACGGCCGGCGATACCACCAAGCCCGATGCCAATCCGCAGATCAGCGCCAAGCAGCTGTCCGATCTATTGAAGAAGGCGTCCAAAGCCGAGAAACTGGGCGATGAGGCGATCGACGGCGTCGATTCGTACCACTACAAGGACACGCTCGATCCACTGACACTGCTGACCGAAGCGGCCAAACTGGCGCAGGCCAGTGGCGCGAGTGAGGAACCGATCGATCAGGCGCAGCTGGACGAGGCCAAGAAGTTCCTGAAGGACTCTGTGGTCATCGTCGAAGTGTGGGTGGGCAAGCAGGACCTGTTCATCCGCCAGCAGAAGATCGTCTTCCAGATCAGCGTTACCGAGATTCCCGAACAGCCCGGCGGGAAAGCGGATGTCTATCTGAGCCTGACCACCAAGACGACCAAGATCAATGAGCCGGTGACGATTACGGCCCCCAAGTAAAACCAATCGGTCTGTTACCACCTGATTGAACCTC
>JACRBO010000032.1 GCA_016219235.1 Chloroflexota bacterium | reverse complement strand
GGCTCAATCGGTGTTTCAAGGAGGTGGGGCGACTTGCGGTAACATTGCCCCCAACTCTTCTGTCAGGTGATCCAGATGTTCGTGAATCTTCAGACCCTCATCGATGAGGCCAAATGCTATGAAGTGGTTCGTCAATTGCGGTGGCCCGACGGTGCCCGCTGCCCTGCCGCCGAGATTATCAAGCGCGGCTTTCACACGCAGCAAGCCCAGCGCCAGCGATATCAGTGCCGGACGTGTGGACGCCAGTTTGACGATTTGACCGGCACGATCTTGGAAGGGCATCATCAGCCGTTGCGGACCTGGGTGCTGTGTTTGTACTTCAGGGGGCTCAATCTGTCCAATCAGCAGATTGCGGCCGAACTCGAGTTGCATCCCGACGATGTCCACGACATGACCGCGCAGTTGCGGGAAGGCATCGTGATAAAAAAAGTCAGTGTTGCTGAGCGGTGAGATTGAACTCGATGAAGTATATGTGATCGCCGGGCATAAAGGCCACCCCGAAATTGTCGCGAAATTAGGCCGTGCAGGCCGTCGGCGGCGCTTGAAAGGCAAACGGGGCCGCGGCACTCTGGCCGATGAGAAGCCCCCGATCTTTGGGATGTTACAACGCGATGGAGAGGTCGTCATTGTCATGTTGCCTAACGTCCAACGGGCGACGATTGCGCCCCTCATTCAACAAACCATTCAAGTCGGTAGTCGACTGTACACCGACGAGAATGACATCTACAACCATCTCGGTGCATCGGGCTATACCCACAAGACCGTGAATCATTCGGCGGGCGAATACGCGCGGGACGAAGATGGTGATGGGTTCCATGAGGTCCATGTCAACACCTTGGAAGGATTCTGGTCGTTGTTGCGTTCGTGGCTTCGGCCGCATCGGGGCCTGTCTCAAGAAAAACTGCCGTTGTACCTGGGTTTCTTTGAGTTTGTGCACAACGTCCGCCGCCGGGGCAAGGCCTTGTTGGCCTCACTCTTGGCGATGTTGGTAGCTCCTTGAAACACCGAATGAGCCACGATCGGCTCAATATGGGTTTCAAGGAGTTCGCAAATCGGTTAAGATCCGCGGGACAAAGCCACCTATGCGAGTGTCCCAGCCATGATCAACATACAGAACCTTATTGATGATGCCAAGTGCTTTGAAGTGATTTGCCAGGTACGCTGGCCCAATGGCGTGCGGTGTCCAGGGTGTGATGCCGCCGACAGCACCAAGCGCGGGTTCCACACACAACAACCCGCGCGTCAACGCGATGTGTGTCAGGCCTGCGGCCGGCAGTTCGATGATCTGACAGGCACGGTTTTTGAAGGTCATCATCAACCCGTCAAGGTGTGGATCGTGTGCTTGTATCTGATGGGCTTGAATCTGTCGAACCAGCAAATCGCGGCTGAGTTGGACTTGAACGAAAGTGATACCCAGGTCATGACCCCGCACTTGCGCGACGGGATTGTGGCGAAAAAAAGCCCGTCACCTTGAGCGGCGTGGTGGAATGGGATGAAGTCTATGTCGTCGCTGGGCATCAGGGACAGCCCGACAGCGTGCGGCAACTGGGCCGAAAAGGCCGTCGCCGCCGGTTGAAAGGGGCGCGGGGCCGAGGCACCTTGGAGAAGGAAAAGCCCCCCATCTTCAGCATGCTCCAACGTGATGGTGACGTGGTGATCCAGATGCTTCCCAACGTCCAACAAGTCACAATTCAACCGATCATTACACCCTCCATCCAAGCCGGCAGTCTGATCTACACAGAGGACTATGACATCTATGGGCGGTTGCCGGACTGGGGCTATCGACACGAGACCGTCAACCACTCGCAGGGCGAGTATGCGCGCGACGCGGACGGCGACGGTTTTCATGAGATTCATGTCAACACGCTAGAAGGCTTCTGGTCCCTGTTGCGTTCTTGGTTGCGACCACATCGCGGCATCTCACAAGAAAAACTGCCGCTGTATCTGGGATTCTTCGAGTTTGTTCACAACGCCCGACGCCGCGGCAAGGCGCTCTTGCATACTTTGCTGGCGGTGTTGATAGCTCCTTGAAACACCGATTGAGCCAATGCATAATGAAATGGGCGGCGATCAATTATGAACTATGAATTAAGCATTATGCATTCACGAGAGTGACCATGTTCAAAAAAATACTCATCGCCAATCGCGGCGAAATTGCCGTGCGCATCATCCGCACGTGCCGCGACCTGGGCATTCGCGCAGTGGCGCTGTATGAACGCGACGATCGCGGCTCGCTGCACGTGCGGCTGGCCGACGAAGCCGTGGAGTTAGTGTCGGGGAGCGGCTATCTCGATCAGGCCGCGGTGTTGAAGGCGGCGCTGGATACCGGCGCGGATGCGATCCATCCCGGCTACGGTTTCCTGGCGGAACGATTGGAATTCATCGAAGCGTGCCAGCAGGCGGGCGTGGTCTTCGTCGGGCCGCCGCTCGATCTGATGCGCGCGCAGCAGGACAAATTAGCCGTGCTCAATCGCGTGCGCGCGGCGGGCGTGGCGACGATTGAATATTCACCTCAGTCATTTGGCGAAGACGATCTCGACGGTCTGCGCGCCGAATCAGAGCGCCTGGGTTTCCCGATAGCGATCAAATCATGCCTGGGTGGACGCGGGCGCGGGGCGTTCACCGCTCGATCGGCGCCACAGCTCGAGCGGGCCTTGCGCCGCGCGCAGCTCGAAGCCCAGTTGGTGTATGGCAATACCCGGTTGTATGTCGAACAGTTGATTTCGCCCGCACATTTGATCGGCGTGCAGATCATCGCGGATCAGTTCGGACACGTTGTGCATCTGGGCGAGCGTGAAGGCTCGTTGCAGCGCGGCAATCAGAAGATGATCGAGGAAGCGCCCGCCCCGTGCCTGTCGCAGCCGCAGCGCGAACAACTGTGGCAGACGGCCGTCGAGATTGCGCAGGTGCTGAATTTTTGCAGCGCGGGCACGATCGAGTTCGTCGGCGATGACGCGGGTCATTTCTATTTCACGGAAGTGAAGCCGCGCATTCAGATCGAGCACGGCGTGACGGAACTGATCTCGGCGGTGGACATTGTGCGTGAACAGATCCGGGCTGCGGCCGGCGAGCCGTTATCTGTGACGCAATCAGATGTGCAGCTGCGCGGGCATGCCGTCTCGTGCCGCATCACCGCCGAAGATCCGTGGCGACATTACTTACCCTGCCCGGGCGTGCTGCGGCGGGTGCGTTTGCCAGGCGGTCACGGGCTGCGCGTTGAGACTTATGCCTATTCGGGCTGCGCCGTGCCCGCGCAGTACGATCCGATCGTGGTGAAGGTGATGGCGTGGGGGCGCGATCGAGAGGAGAGTGTGCGCCGGTTGCGGCGTGCGCTGGACGAGATTGCGCTGATCGGTCTGCCGACCACGCTGCCGATTCATCAGTTGATCGTGCGGCATCCTGAGTTTTTGACGGCGAAATACGACACCGATAGCCTGCGGCGTGAGATGCCGGAAGATGCTTTGTCCGAAGCGGAAGCGCGCGACCTGGCCGTGGCCGCGGCGATCGCTTACACCCGCCGCACGCAGGCCGCCCAACCGTCGTCGCCGGAACGCTGGCAGACCGGCTGGCATCGATCGAGCCGCCGCTTGCCGGAGTAGGGCAAGTCGCCGACGTGCTCCACACAGGGACGAGTAGGGCAAGTCGCCGACTTGCCCCACCAGAGGACGTATAT
>JACRBO010000118.1 GCA_016219235.1 Chloroflexota bacterium | reverse complement strand
TTCTGGACCGCGCGCACGTTGATCAAGATTTTCAAGCCGGCCGCCAATTAA
Source organism: Chloroflexota bacterium (assembly GCA_016219235.1). Next base: position 2,358 of record JACRBO010000118.1, on the reverse strand, counting down.
GCGTGAGTGGATCGTCGTGCGCGGGATACGTTGGGGTCGAGCTGCGTTTAGTGTCCTGATGATCGGGTTGGGCGTCGTATTAGCCACCGATCAGGCTAAGTCGTTGCCATTAACGGTGCGGCAATATTGGCCCGTGGCTTTGCTGATCTGGGGCGCCGGAATATTGCTGTTGCGGTGGCGCTCGCGCGAGGACATGTGGGCAGGCACCGATTACGGCACGGGGCTGTACGTCATCCGCCATCGCCGCCGTCCGCCGGGACAATGGATACCGGGCGTCGTGGTGATGGCTTTGGGCGTGTTCTTCCAGATCGCCAACCTCGATCCGCTGTCCGGGGTGTGGTTTGGGCCGCTGGTCGTGATCGGGCTGGGGGCGGTGTCGCTGTTGACCAGTTTTGGTGCACCGCCGAGAAAAGACTTTTAGGGATCAGGGATCAGGGATCAGGAAGATCGGGTTGACTCTAACTTCCAACCTCCAACTTCCAATTTCTAACCTCCAACTTCCAATTTCTAACCTCCAACTTCCAGAGGCGAGGAGAGACGCATGTCGTGTGAATTAGGGTTACAACCGGGCTTGTGCATCGGCCCAATACCGATCCGGTTCTATGGCATCATCATCGTGCTGGGCGCATTGATCGGCGGATTTGTGGCCGCACGCGAGGCCCGCCGCCGGGGCGAGAATCCCGATCGGATCTGGGATGCCTTAGTGTACGTCGTTATCGCCGGCATCGTCGGCGCGCGAATCTATCACATCTTTTCGACGCCGGCGGGCTGCGCGCCCGAAGTGCCCATGTGCGGCTGGCCGTGGTATCAGAATCATCCGCGGGATATGCTGCTGATCTGGAACGGCGGCCTGGGCATCTTCGGCGCAATTGTGGCCGGCGGCCTGGTGGTGTTGCTCTACACGCGGCGCAATAAGCTGTCGCTGGCGAAATACCTGGACATTGCGGCGCCGGGCTTGATCATCGGGCAGGCCATCGGCCGCTGGGGCAACCTCGTCAATCAGGAACTGTACGGGCCGCCGACCGATTTGCCGTGGGGCATTCTCATCGATGCGCCGCACCGCTATGGCGAGTACGCCGATCTGGCCGCGTATCCGGTCGATCTGACCTATTTTCACCCGCTGTTTTTGTATGAATCGATCTTGAATGTGATCGGCTTCATCGTGCTGGTGGTGGCCGCCCGCCGCTGGCGCAAGGTAAAAGACGGCGATCTGATTTTGATCTACATGATCTGGTACGGCTTCGTGCGTCTGGTGGTCGAGTCGTTCCGCTTTGATGCGTGGGTGGTGTCGGGCGGCCTGCCGACGGCGCAGTTGATCTCACTGATATTGATGGCGCTGGGCGCAGGTCTGCTGGCGGTGCGGCATCTGCGCCGGACTAACGCGCGCGCTAACGCGCCGCTTGCTTGACGGATGCCGTTATTGCAGATAAAATTGCGACGTTGCGAAGGGGCGGGTTGCCGGACTGAGCCACGCCCTTTTGTTTGCCTGTGAACGGAGCGATCATGACCGAAAACATGGCTGAAGAGAAGCCCGAGATACAACCCGCCCAATCGATCGATGCGGATTCCGTGGAGATGCATTCCTCCGCTGCGCAATCAATCGATGCCGATGCGATCGAGATGCATACCTCGGCCGCACAGCATGTGGCTGCGGACACGCTGCGCATGGTGCAAAGCCAGGCGTTCAGCGCGCACACAGAGACTTTGGCGGTGGAGCAGTCCAATCTGGGTGTGCTGCGCGCCACCGAAGCGACGCTGGCCGACAGCAACGTGTTCGCGCTGATCGGTGATCGGGTGCAGGCCGCCAACGTCAACACGGTGTGGCTAATCGCCAGCGACGTGGAAGGCGAAGTCAAAACGGTCTTCGAGCCGCGCAGCGCTGTGCTGTTTGGCGCGGCTTTCGGCGCGGTGTTTGGCCTGTTTTCCCTAATTTCGGCAGGATTGCGGCGGCGCTAAAACTGAGGCGCTGACCGCTTAATATATAGTCGGAGTGACGAGCCAACGGCGCCCGACAGGAGAAAATGAGGACATGGAACAGATTGAGTTGAGTGTCGCGCCCCGCACCATCAAGGGCAAGGAAGTCAGCGGGCTGCGTCGCTCGGGCATTGTGCCGGCCGTGCTGTATGGCCGCCGCGCAGAGCCAGTGTCGTTGCAGGCAAACGGCCGCGAGCTGATGCGAGTGCTGATGAAGGCGGGCAGCAGCCGCCTGGTGACGTTGAAGATTGAAGGCTCGGCCGAGCCGCGCATGGCGCTGGTGCGCGAAGTGCAGCGCGAGCCGATCCGCGGCGACTTATGGCACGTGGACTTCTATGGCGTGTCGATGACCGAGCGGATCACGCTGTCCATCCGGGTGCGCTT